>QIAR01000352.1 GCA_003225595.1 Acidobacteriota bacterium
TTTCTCCTCATAAGCCTTCGGATCACGTTTGCGCAGCTCGAGCGCCTGCTCCAGCGACATACCGTTTGGCACGTAGCCGTTCAGCGGATCGTGCGCCGAGGTCTGGTCGGTCAGAATGTCCGGCACCACACCGCGCTCGGCGAGCTCAGGAATAACGTCTGCGCAGTTCGCGACCAGTCCGACAGAAATATTTTCCTTTTTGCGCACGGCGTTCTTGACGATGCGCAGCGCTTCGTCGAGCGTCGTGACCAGAAAATCGCAGTAGCCTGTCTTCAGGCGCTTCTTGATGCGCTCCGCATCGACATCAATGCCGAGGAATACTGCGCCGTTCATGGTCGCAGCTAGTGGCTGGGCTCCACCCATCCCACCCATGCCGCCGGAAACGATCAGCTTACCGTGCAGGTCGCCGCTGAAATGCTTCTCTCCCGCCGCAGCGAACGTTTCGAACGTCCCCTGCACGATTCCCTGGGAGCCGATATAGATCCATGAGCCCGCCGTCATCTGCCCATACATCATCAGCCCAGCGCGTTCCAGCTCGTTGAACTTCTCCCAGTTGGACCAGTGGCCGACAAGATTCGAATTGGCGATCAGCACTCGTGGCGCGTAGTCATGCGTCTTGAAGACTCCCACCGGCTTGCCCGACTGTACGATGAGGGTCTCATCGTTCTCGAGTCTCTTCAGGGTGTCGACGATGGCGTGATAACACTCCCAATTGCGTGCGGCCTTACCGGTTCCGCCATAAACCACCAGGTCTCTTGGACGCTCACCCACCTCCTCATCAAGGTTGTTCATGAGCATGCGCATGGCGGCTTCCTGCTGCCAGCTCTTGCAGGAAAGCGTCGTGCCACGAGGGGCCCGAATCGGGGAATAGGCAGTCTGATTGATTTCCGTCTCAATCGGCATTAGGAAGATAGTATTTCCTTCGCAGTAGGTGTTCAATGCCCGCGGATATTCTGGTCCGGCAGTTCACCACGATCCTAGAGCAGGAAGAGGTTTAGAGCAGGAAGAGAAAAAAGAGGACCAACGCACTAGGGTCGTTTGCGGGAGCGCGCGATGGCTTCGCGGGCTTCCCGATCAGCGGTGCGGCGGCGTTCAGTTTCACGTTTATCCCAGAGTTGTTTGCCTTTCGCAAGTGCGAGTTCGACCTTTACTTTACCGTTCTTGAAATACATTCGGGTGGGGATAAGCGTGAGGCCGCGCTGCTGGGTCTTGCCTACGAGTTTGCGAATTTCCTCTTTGTGCATCAGTAGTTTGCGAGTGCGGAGCGGGGCGTGATTGAAGATATTGCCGTGTTCATACGGTCCGATATGGGCGTTGAGCAGCCAGAGTTCGCCATCTTTGAGCAGCCCATAAGCGTCCTTGAGGTTGGCCCGCCCGGCGCGCACCGACTTCACCTCCGTACCAGTCAAGGCAATACCGGCCTCAAATTTCTCCAGCAAGAAGTAGTTATGTGAGGCGATCCTATTAACAGCGGCATCTCGCTCGCCGGCGGCGGTAGGGTCGCGGCGGAGGCTCTTCCCCGGGTTGGGACGAGGCTGGTGCATGGGCTGCCGGGCCATAGCTCCTAGAAACGTACCACAGGTGCCACTCGACGACCGGGGTCGTGGGCACCACGGGGACTAAGACCAAAGTGTGCAACTGCCACCAGAACAATAACTTCGGACCCGTTGTTGGCAAATGCTATAATCACGCCACCCAAGTCCCTTTTACTGCGGAAATTGCGGGAATTCCCCACGCCTTCGGGTTTGGCCACCCAGGGCTGAGATTGTTTACGAGGACTTATTGATGACACGCCTGATCCGCCCGGCGGCCGTGCTCTTACTCGTCATGGCCGTGAGCCTTCCCCTAGCCGCCGATAAAGCCAAGTCTCTATACGCCAAGGGAAAGGATGCTGAAGCCCGCCAGAATTATGAGTCCGCCTACGATTTTTACAAGCAGGCGTATGATCTGAAGCCCAAAGACCTGCGCTACCGGACGTCATTCGAGCGGATGCGCTTTCTGGCTGCGGCTTCGCACGTGCACCGCGGCCAACTGTTGCGCGAGGCCGGCAAACTAGACGAAGCACTAGCTGAGTTTCAAAAGGCAACTGCCATTGACCCTTCTAGTTTCATTGCCCAGCAGGAGATCCGCCGCACTCAGCAAATGATTCAGGAGGCAACCAATCCTCAGCCCCAGGCGGCGACATCGCCTCCGAACTCGTTGAAGAGAAGGCTAGAACAGGCCCTGGGTCCGGTCGACTTGGCTCCCATCTCGAATATCCCCATTACCCTCAAGCTCACCGAGGACAGCAAAGTCATTTACGAAACCGTTGGCAAACTGGCTGGCATCAATGTGCTGTTTGATCCGGATTACACCTCGCGGCGCATCAAGATTGAACTGAACGGAGTGTCGCTGGAGGAGGCGCTGGAGATTATCGCGATGGAATCAAAGACATTCTGGCGCCCTGTTACCCCGAACACGATTTTCGTGGCCGCGGACAATCCGGCAAAGCGCAAGGAATTGGAACAGAGCGTTATCAAGACCTTTTACCTGGCGAACCTCTCCCAGCCTACCGAATTGCAGGACGTAGTCAATGCAATGCGCACTATTCTGGAGGTGAGCCGTATCCAACAACTGCCGTCGCAGGGAGCAATTGTGGTGCGCGGCACTCCCGACCAGATCGCGCTGGCGCAGAAACTAATCGAGGATTTGGACAAGGCGAAGCCGGAAGTAATCGTGGAAGTTGCGGTGATGCAAGTGAGCCGCGACAGGATACGCAATTTGGGGGTTAGTCCTCCTACCAGCGCCACCGTCGCGCTGCAGAGCAATGTCACCACGACCACAAACACGGGCACAACTGGTACGACTACCACCCCAACCACGACTAGCAGCACTGGAACTCCGAATACTATTAGCCTGAACCGGATCGGCAATTTAAACGCGACTGATTTCCAGGTTACGATTCCGCCGGCGACGGCGACGGCTTTGCTTAGCGACACCAACACGAAGCTCATCCAGAATCCGCAAATCCGAGCTCTAGATGGGCAGAAGGCGTCTCTAAAAATCGGCGATCGCGTGCCGGTGGCAACCGGTTCATTCCAGCCCGGCATTGGCGGGGTGGGTATTAACCCTCTGGTTAATACGCAATTCCAATACCTTGACGTGGGCGTGAACATAGACATTACGCCCCGTGTCCATGCAGGAAGAGAAGTCACGCTCAAAATTGCGCTTGATATTTCGGCTGTGACCTCGCACACGAACATCGGCGGTATTGACCAGCCCGTGATTGGACAACGCAAGATCGAGCATGAGATTCGCTTGAAAGATGGCGAAATGAACCTGTTGGGTGGGATTCTGGAAGACCAGCAGACGAAAGCGCTCAGCGGAATCCCGGGACTGGCGAATGTTCCCATTCTGAAATACCTGTTCTCACAGACCAACACTGAGCACCGTGAGAACGAGATCGTTTTCGCTCTGGTACCGCACATCGTGCGGGCGCAGGAGCTCACGGGAAGAAATCAGGATATGCTGGACGTAGGTACGGCCAACGCAATCGAGTTGCGGCGGTTCACCAAGCAGCCGGCCCCCACCTCTCCGGCGTCCCAGAACCAGAATCAGCCTCAGGGAGCGGCTCCGGCCCAGGCGCCGAAGCCGGCTCCACAGCAGGCTCCGCAGCCGCCGGTGCCACAGCCACGGCCGCAGTCGGCGGGCAGCGCGGGTTTCGTCTTCGATCCGCCGACGATCACTCAGCCCAAGGGAGCTACGTTCACGGTAAACGTTCTCTTGAGCGGCGGGCAGAACGTGTATTCGGTTCCGGTACAGATTAATTACGATCCCAATGAGCTGCAGGTGGTGAACGTTTCCAATGGAGGGTTCCTGTCGCAGGACGGCCAAGCCGTGGCTCTGGTGCACCGCGATGATCCATCCACAGGAACGCTTCAGATTACGGCGACTCGTCCGCCGGGCTCAGGTGGGGTCTCTGGACAGGGCGCAATTGCAATACTGACCTTCCTGGCCAAAACTAGTGGGCAATCCACGCTCACAATTACACGAGGCGGGGCACGCGATCCCGCCATGCAGCCGATTTCGGTAAACGGAGCGCAGGCGGCTATCACGATCCAATGATGTCGTTCCGCTAGAATATTTGTATGCAGTCAATACTTACCGGAATGCCGGTTACTCGCCTGAGGAGCGATCGCGCGTGCGGCTTCACTCTGATAGAGCTCATCGTCGCCACCGCGATCATGGTGATCCTGACCAGCATGGCAATCCCCTTGGCCCGCTTGGGTATTCAACGGGAGAAGGAACGCGAGCTGCGTCACGACCTCTGGATGATGCGCGATGCGATAGACCGCTACAAAGATGCCGCCGATCGTGGCGCATTCCAAATCAAAGTTGGCACAGAAGGCTATCCCCCTGACCTGGAGACGCTGGTGAACGGCGTCGATGTCGGCGGCAAGAAGGTGCGTTTTCTGCGGAAGATTCCGATTGATCCCATGGCTGGCAAGCCGGAGTGGGGTATGCGCTCCATGCAGGATGATCCGACGTCGGAGTCTTGGGGCGGGCAGAACGTGTTTGACGTGTTCACCAAATCGGAAGGCACGGCACTGGACGGAACCAAATACAAAGAATGGTGAACGCTCGCAAAACCCGGCAGGGCCACGGCTTCACGCTGATCGAGTTGATGATCGTGATCAGCATGATCCTGATCCTGATGTCGATTGCGATTCCTTTGTACAACCAATCGATTCTTCGCGCCAAGGAATCGGTTTTGCGCCAGGACCTGTTTACGCTGAGAAGTGTGATTTCGCAGTTCACGCTCGACAAGCAGCGCGCGCCGCAAGCGCTCGAAGATCTTGTGCAGGCCGGTTATCTCAAGCAGCTCCCCAAGGACCCGTCCACTGGCCAACCCAACTGGCAAGTGGAGCAGGAAGATGTGTTACTCGCGGTCGATCAGCAGCAGCCGGGCATCAGCGATGTTCACAGCGCGTCGAACCAGATAGGAAGCGACGGAACGGCGTATTCGACCTGGTGAGTATCTACCGACAAGGACTTCCCATCTTGCGTTTTTCCCTCGCTGCCGACGATACTGATTAGGTAATGGAAACTAATCTTTCTTCCTCTGCTCCCGCTGAAGTTGAAACCGAATGTCTGGTGGTGATCGTACTGGACCGAACTGAGAACGACCGATCTGAAAAAGATCGAAGCGAGACAGATCGAACTAAGAACGCCAGCGGCGAAAAAGCCAAGCCCGAAGTATCGATTGAAACCAGCGACAACGCTATCCACGAAGCTGCTCGCGACGTGATTGCCACTGGCGAGGTCACCGGCAAGATCTTCGAGAGCACTCTTCTTCATAACCCCTCCAAGCTGAAAGCCAAACGCCTGTTGCTGGTGGGCGGGGGCAAGGCCAAGAACTTTGCTGCCTTCGAATTACGCAAGATGGCTGGCACTGCAGTGCGCACGCTCAAACCGAAAGGCATTCGTAGCCTTACCTTTGTGGCGCCCGAGAACGGGATTAATGCCGAAGTTGCTGTGAAAGCCATTGTGGAAGGCGCCTTCGTCGGTAATTTCGATCCGGACACTTACAAGAGTGATCGCAAAGATCAGAAGATCGACTCCGTCACGATCATTGCGCGCGGTGATCAGGCCGGGCTTCAACGTACTCTGGACGAAGCGCGGATCATCGGCGAGTCACAGAACTTTACCCGCGAGCTGGTGAATGAGCCCAGCAACCGCATGACTCCCACGCTGCTGGCCGAGCACGCGCGAAAAATGGCGCAAGAAGTTGGTCTCAAGTGCGAAGTGTACGGGGCGGACGAGATCAAAGAACTGAAGATGGGTGCCTTTTGGAGCGTGGCACAAGGATCGGACGAGCCCCCGGCGCTCATCGTGCTGCGCTATGAACCCCCGGGAGCGCCGGACAAGCCCGTGCTCGGGTTGGTAGGTAAGGGCGTCACCTTCGATACTGGTGGCATTTCGATCAAACCCGCCGATGGCATGGAGAAAATGAAATATGACATGGCAGGTGGCGCGACCATGATTGGTGTCATGCGCGCGATCGCATTGCTCAAGCCCAATCTCAAGGTGACGGCGATTGTGTGCGCCACCGAAAACATGCCTTCTGGCAAGGCTCAGAAACCGGGCGACGTGCAGATCGCCATGTCGGGCAAATCGATCGAGATCATCAATACCGATGCCGAGGGCCGACTCGTGCTCGCAGATGGCCTCTACTATGCGCGCCAGCTCGGCTGCACTCACCTCGTGGATGCCGCCACACTCACTGGCGCCTGTGTGGTCGCGCTTGGCTATGTGAATGCCGGCGTCTTTGCGAACGACGACCCAATGTACGAACGCTTCGGCAAAGCACTCGAGAAAGCGGGCGAGAAGATGTGGCGTCTACCGCTCGATGAAGAGTACAAAGAGAGCATCCGCTCCAATATAGCCGATATCGTCAACTCCGGCGGCCGCTGGGGCGGAGCAATAACCGCCGCGATGTTCCTCAAGGAGTTCGCTGAGGACACGCCGTGGATTCACCTGGACATCGCCGGTACCGCCTGGATGGAGGACAATAAAGCCTGGATTGCCAAGGGCCCGTCCGGGATAGCTGTACGCTCACTAGTGGAATTCGCAAGAGATTTCGGAGAGCGTTTCTAGCCGCCAAGCAGCCAGTCCAGCTCTGCCTGCATCTCAAACCTGCTGAGGGACCATTCCGCTCGGGTCAGCGCGGGCGCGCTCTCATCACAAACTGGGGGTGTTCTCATGAAGGCTTTGTTTGCTGTAGGGCTGGTGGTGTTGATCCTGGGTATAGCTTCCCTATTTATACCGTTCCCCCATTATGAGAGCCATGGCATCAAAGCGGGTGATGTGAACATCGGCGTCCAGACAAAGCACACCGAGCGAATTTCCCCGATCATCAGCGGCGTACTGATCCTGGGTGGCACCGGAATGATGATTGCCAGCGGTCGCCGAAGTGCATGATGAGTTGCTGTCAGACTGGGGACGGAAAGCCCGCTGCGAAGGAATTCACATCACCGGCGGAACCGTGATCCCCATCACCCCAAGTGCTCGGATCAGTTCACGCCGCACTACGGCAGCCGTCGCCAGCAAGAATTTCCTTCGGCTTTCATCCGGTTCAGTGAGGATGGGGTGGCGGTGGTAAAAGTAATTGAACAGTTGCGCCAGTTGAAAGGCGTGCTTGGCAAGATAAGCCGGCTCCGTGGTGGCGATACACTGGTCTACCATGTAGGACGTCTTCGATGCGGCTAGCCAGAGTTCCCAGAGTTCATTGGCATCTTCGTCGTTTAGGTGCTTCTCAAAATCATTCATAGAGACGTCGGGAGCTACGTCTCTACCAAACCTTTCGGGATTCATTCCTCCTTTGCGGAAGATATTCGTCGCACGTACCACGGCGTACTGGCAATATGGCCCAGTTTCGCCTTCGAAACTCAACGCCTCGTTAAAGTCAAACGCGATCACCGACGGCTTGGTGTACTTCAGCATGAAGTAGCGTAGCGCCCCGACGGCAATTTGTGTGGCGATTGCGGAACGCTCAGACTCACTTAGTTGCGCATGGCGAGCGTCAACTTCTTTTTTGGCTGACACAATCAGCGTGTCAATCAGGTCATCGGCTTTCACACCGAAGCCCTTCCGACCGGAGACCTCGATGTACGCCTTGTTCTTGTCTTCTTCTGAAAGCTGGTACCCCAATTCAGCGGCGCAGCGCGGCGTGAGCGCGACCATTTCATAGGAAAAGTGCGTGTAGTGGTCGGCCTGCTGATGGTAGCCGAGACCGCGCAGAGCTTCGATCACAGTGTTCTGCGCCTCTGCCTGGCGGGTGTCAATCACGTTGTAGATCTCGGCGACATCACCGAAGTGAGGATGGTCGGGTTCACCGTTGGTTGAAGAAATCCAGCACTGGTGCCCATTCGGGTAGAGGTAAAACTTGCGATATCCGAAGTCGCGACCCAGCAAGCCGAACTTCCACAGGTGATAGGCGATGTCCTTGCCCACATAGCCCACAGTGCCATTGGAGCGGACAATAACCTTCTGGTCTTCTTCCGCGACTTGGCTTTGCTCTACGCTCTCTGCGTCAGCCTCTGCTGTCCCTGTGGTTTCAGGCTTGGATGTCCCCGCGCGCCGCATCACCCAGCAGCCTTTGTTCTTTCCTTCGGTCTCGTAAAAAAGCACACCACCATCTTTGAGTTTGGTGAAGGCCGCGTCCCAGAAGTGCAGCCGCAGGATTTCGCTCTCGCGCGGCAGGAAGTCGTATTCGATGTCGAGCCGGTCCATGGTCTCGAGATGGCGGTGTAGAACAGTGGTTGAAATCAGGTCCGCAATTGCCGCCGTCTCGTTGTTCCCTTCTTCAATCGCATGCAACGTTTGCGCCCGTGCCTGCAGATTCTGCTTGTCCTGTTCATACCATTGAGAAACGCGCGCATAAAGATCCCAGCAGTAGTAGTCGAAGCGAAGCCCACGGGCAAGCTGCTCGATTTCCGCTCGCGACTTTTTCTCGAGGTGGAGAAAGCCCACTACCACGTCGGCCACCTGCACACCAGTGTTGTCGATGTAGTTCTGGACATCGACGTCCCTGCCCGCGAATTGCAGCAAGCGCACGAAAGTATCGCCGAGCACTGCGTTTCGCAGGTGCCCGATGTGGGCGGCCTTGTTGGGATTTATGCTGGAGTGCTCAACCAGAATCTTGCCGGAGGGAATCTCGCTCTTGGGCTTTGCATCTGAAGCGATTGCGGCGGCCACTTCTTCACGCTTTACGCGCGCGTTGATGTAGCCCGCGCCAGCGACCTCCATTTTTTCAAAGCCTTCGATTGGCCCGATTTTAGCGACGACCTCTTCCGCGATCTTGCGTGGCGCCTTGCGAAGTTTTTTGGCAAGCTCGAAGGCGAGCGGAAGAGCGTACTCCCCGAATTCGACTTTGGGTGGCTGCTCGATGACGATCCTCGGCAGATCGAGGTTGTAGGTACGTCGCAGGAAGTCACGCACATGCTGGGCAAGCCGGTGTTCCAGATGACGGTACAAGAAGTCCCTCTAAGCTGTTGAAGAAAATAGCGATTGTAGCAGAGAGCGTGCGCACTATGATGAAAGTTTTAGCTCTGCGGTCCGTGGAATTTTGTGAAGAAGCACACGGGATCCCCTCATCCGCTTGAAGCCGGGTTTGGGATGACGCAGGAAAGAATTAACCTCTCAAGGACACGAAGGTTATACAAGGGAAGATTCCCGCTGATACCTTCCTGATCCGGTGCCTGGAGCCGACGAAGCCGCGAGCAGCCGAGGGGCGGTCGAAGAGTGCCCTGGGTGCTTTATGAAGTGTTTTATGGGACTTGAGCCATGCGCATTGCCTACCTCGATTGTTTTTCTGGGATGAGTGGCGACATGTTCCTGGGCGCCCTCGTGGATGCTGACGTGCCTCTCGAGCTGCTGGAGGAAACGGTCGCGGGGCTGAACATCGGGGCACGATTGGAAATTTCGCGTGTCAATCGGGGTGGCATCACAGCCACCAAGGTGGACGTCTATTCCCATGGCGAAAAGGATCTGCCGCGAGAAGTGTACTGGGAACAGCGGGAGCGGGATGAAGTTGGCGCGCGGTCGCCCTCGGCCGCGAACCGCATTCACATGAACACGAGGACCCGCCCGCAGGGGCGCCGCGCCAACTACATAGTCAAACACATCAGCATGAGCAAGGGCATCCACACGAGCATTCTCATGGCCGCCGCCGCCTGACTGAAATCAAACAGATCATTTCCGGTGCGGCGATCAGCGAGACGGCAAAGCGGACGGCAATCGCGATCTTTGAGGCGCTGGGCACCGCCGAAGCAAAGATTCACAACAGTGATATCGAAAGCGTTCACTTCCATGAAGTGGGCGCGGTGGACGCAATGGTGGACATCGTTTGCGCAGCAGTGGGAGCCGAAACACTGCAAGTCGACGAGATCATCTGCTCGCCACTCAATGTTGGCGGAGGCACGGTGAAATGCGCTCACGGAACCTTTCCTGTGCCCGCGCCGGCTACAGTCGAGCTGCTGAAAGGCGTGCCGGTGTATTCATCGGGAATTCAGGCAGAGCTCGTGACCCCAACCGGCGCAGCCATCGTGAAGACGCTTGCCGGACGCTTTTCCGCATTCCCCCCGATGACAATCGAGAAAACCGGCTATGGTGCGGGCACGCGCGATTTCCCGGGACATGCAAACGTGGTGCGCCTAACGGTAGGCGAGGCACAACTTTTGGACGGGGCCAGTAGTTCGCAAGAAATGATCACAGTGCTCGAAGCTAACCTCGATGATTTGAACCCGCAGATTTTCGGGTACGTAATAGATCGCCTGCTTCAAGAAGGAGCGTTGGATGCTTTCTGCGTACCGGTGCAGATGAAGAAAAATCGGCCGGGAATGCTGCTGACGGTACTTTGCAAGCCGGAGGACGCGCTGGGGCTCACGGACTTGGTCTTCGCAGAGACTACGACGCTCGGCGTCCGGCGACGCGATGAAAAACGGCAAGCGCTCGCACGGCGCTGGGTGAATGTCGAAACGCGCTGGGGCCAGGTGCGGATGAAGCTAGCGAGCATGAATGGGACGGTCACGAACTACGCCCCGGAATATGAGGATTGCCGCAGGATCGCTTCCGAGCGGCATGTGCCACTGAAAGATGTAATGCAGGAGGCAGTGCGGGAATATTTGCAATCCCGGCATTGAATGAATCAACCACCAAAGAGACAAAGGTATACGAAGAATTTCACCTTGAGGAACTTCGTAGTCGTTCGTGTTCTTGGTGGTTCAACACAGCCATGAGCAGGAAGTTCTACATCACGACGCCGATTTATTACGTCAATGCGCGTCCACACATCGGACACGCATACACAACGATTGCGTGCGACACGATTGCGCGGCGGCAACGCATGCTGGGCGCGGACACCTTCTTCCTCACGGGAACCGACGAACACGGACAGAAAATCGAGCGCGCCGCGCAGGCTGCTGGCAAGACACCGCAGGAGCTGACGAATGAAGTCTCGGCGGCGTTCCGCTCATTGTGGGACAGGATGGGTATCACCTATGACGATTACATCCGCACCACAGAAGACCGGCACAAGCTCCGGGTGCAAGAACTCTTCCGACGGATCCGTAACAACGGCTACATCTACAAGGGCACCTATACCGGCCAGTACTGCGTGTACGACGAGCTGTATGTGGATGCGGTCGGACCGGGTGCCGACTGCCCGGAATGTGGGCGACCAACCGAAACAGTGCACGAGGAGAACTATTTCTTCAAGCTCTCGGCATTTGAAGACAAGCTGCTTCGCCTGTATACGGACCAGCCGGACTTTATCCGCCCGGAGACACGGCGCAATGAAGTGATGTCATTTGTACGAAGCGGCCTGCGTGACCTTTCCATCAGCCGGAGTACGTTTTCCTGGGGCATCCTCGTGCCGGATGATCCTAAACACGTGATCTATGTTTGGCTGGATGCACTGGCGAATTACATTACGGCGATCGGTTTTGGATCTCCGGATCAGGCCGATCAACAGAAATTCGAGAAATATTGGCCAGCCGACTTGCAGATGATCGGCAAGGAAATCGTGCGCTTCCATTGCGTGTACTGGCCGGCATTCCTGATGGCGGCGGGTCTAGCCTTGCCCCATGGAATCATGGCGCACGGCTGGCTGCTGTTCGAAGAAAACAAGATGTCAAAATCGCGCGGCAATATCGTGCGTGCAGAAACAATTCTCGACGTGCTGGGAGCGGATGCGCTGCGCTACTTTCTGCTGCGTGAGATTGTTTTCGGTCAAGACGGTTCCTTTTCGTTCGACGCGCTAGTACAGCGTTATAACGCCGACCTGGCGAACGGACTCGGCAACCTTGCCAGCCGGACCTTGACCATGATCGCGCGCTATTTTCGCAGCGAGGTGCCGTATCCCTCGCACACAGCCGCCCGGCGTCCAGCCGATGATGCGATTGCCGATCTGTCTCGCAAGACGATCAGTGAATGCCACACGCTCTTTGATCAGTACCAGTTTTCGAGAGCCCTCGAAACAGCCTGGGGCCTGGTGGCGGCAGTAGATAAGTACATCGTGGAGAACGAGCCGTGGGCGTTGGGCGAAAAGCAGGACGAAGAAAGCCGTGCACGTCTGGGCACGGTTCTCTACACCAGCGCCGAGGCGCTGCGTATCGTGACGGCGCTGGCCCATCCGGTAATTCCGGATTCAACGACAAAGATCTGGGCGCAGCTCGGACTGGGTGAGACCAAGAAGTTCCCGCTCTCTGAACTGAAGTGGGGACAACTTCATCTCGGCACTAAACTGGGGAACGTCCAAGCCGTGTTCCCGCGTGCCGATAAAACCGCAATCGAAAGGATGCAGAAGATGGAAGAGCGGGATGCGTCGGCGGCGACCGAAGCGCAACCCGCGGCAGGATCTGCGAGTGGCGGAACGTTCGCGGCCCAAGTTGGGGGGGCCCCAGCCACATCCGCGAGGTCCGCCGTTTCGAGTTCTGACGGTAAGATCAGCATCGACGATTTCGCCAAGATCGACTTACGTGTCGGTCAAATAAGAGTCGCCGAGCGCGTGAAAGGTGCGGACAAGCTGTTGCGGCTTGAGGTGGATATCGGAACGGAGGTGCGGCAGGTGGTTGCCGGCATCGCCGAGACGTATGAACCCGATTCTTTGATCGGGCGCAAGGTGGTCATCGTGGCTAACCTCGCCCCACGAAAGCTGCGGGGGCTCGAGTCGAATGGAATGATTGTGGCGGCCTCGCCAGAAGGCGGCAAACCGGTTTTGTGCAGTTTCCTGGAGGATGTGCCGATGGGGACGAGGCTGAAGTAAGTAAGTCAGTCGGAGGCACAGGTGCGGCGTGAACGCTGAGGCGTGCAGCCTACTACCTGCGCCCTAACACGTCATGTACGTCGATTCTCACGCTCATCTCGAGATGGAGCAGTTCAACGCCGACCGTGAGCAGGTATTGACGCGGGCGCGGGACAACGGTATCGAGACCATCGTCGCGATCGGCAGCGGGTCAGGCCCAGAATCACTCGACTGCGGAATTCAGCTCGCCGAAAAAT
>QIAR01000353.1 GCA_003225595.1 Acidobacteriota bacterium
CAGGCCGGCAATAGCGATTGTCGGGCTGGGCATGAGCGAGAATCTGTCCAGAGATGCACACCAACAACACCGCCAAAATGCGTCCTCTGTTCATTATCATGATTGTCTTAATGGTACATGGTTTTGGTTCTGTGGTATTTTTGAGGAGTTGGTTGTGAGTTCCCGCTACTGCTAGCGGTTGCATACTGGTACTGCTATAAGTGTCCGACGCGGCTTTTATCAGAGTTCGTGCCCGCGTGCAGCGATACGAATCTTTTCTCATCGATCTGTCAAAAAATGAACCCTCGAGCCAACGCATTTCGAACTTACTTTTTCGCCCTAGGTTTGGCCTTCCGCATGATTGCCGCCGGGCATTTACTGGAAGGAATAAAGCTTCTAGTAGCTCCCGTAGGCTATTGGCGTTTTCTACCGGCTGCCTACACATTTCAGGAGTTTTTGCGACAGGCATCTCCCAGAGTTCTTGATGTCGGCAGCCCAAAATTGCTGAGCCTTCTGCTAGCCTCCAAGAATGGTACCGAAGTACATGCCACTGATTTGAACGACGAGAAGATCTTCTCGCGCTGGAAACGCAACGCGGACGCTATCGGTCTGCAAAACTACCACGTGGAATATCAAGACGGTCGACGATTGAGCTATCCCGACAGTTCCTTCGACCTGATTTACTCCATTAGCGTCATCGAGCACATCCCGGAAAATGGAGATGTGGCAGCCCTGACGGAATTCCGCCGCGTGCTCAAGCCGAACGGCACGCTTGTGATCGAAGTCCCGTATCGCCGGAAATACGAAGAGATTTTCTTGCCGTACGACAGCAAGGGTGCACCTCTCGACAAACCACAATTTTATGAACGCCACTACGATGCTGACCAACTCGCACAACGTCTGGCAAGCATAGAAGGACTGCAACTGGACAAGAGACTGATTCTCGGCGAGTGGCTCCCTATAGACCCGTGGATTGCCACTGATCGCCTGCCGCGCCCCGTGCGGATTGGCATCTTACCTTTGGAACCGCTGCTCGCCGCCGTGAACTACTGGGCGAGGAGCGATGACCAATGTGGCAGGCCACTCGCCGCATTGATGATCTATCGCAAAGCCTAACTTTTCTGAATCTCCATTCGGTCAATATTGATCAAGTGCCGCCCGAGCAGGTTCCGGTTCTTCAGCCACTGCTTGGCTTCGAACATGAAAGGATAGATTGCTTTCATTCTCTTGATCCGGAGACCGTTATTCGGCTTCTGCTCTTCCCCAGCCAGGGGATAACCGAGATTCCGCAAGAAATCTCCCACCATACCTTCGAATATTGCCAGCTGTTGCGGCGACAATTTGTCCTTCCAGCGGCCGACCGGGTTGAATTCTACATCGCCTGATTCGTCCAGAAATGAGGAGTTGGGTTCACTTACCGACCCAATTCCCGTTCTCTGAATCCGCTCGAAATCCAACTCTTGTCCGATAAAATCGCTTAATTTAGACAAAGTCTGCTGAGGCTTGGTTACAAGGTTTTCAAAGTACACTTCGTGGTAGTCCGCTCCGAACTTTCTACCGCATTCTCTGCCATTGCGCACAATCCATTCCCAATACAGCCCGGCCACGGCTAAATGGCCATCGCGGTCCCAGGGCAGAGGATACGCCCAGCCTTGCTTCACGTAGGAAAGAGCCACATCGCGACCGTCGCGAATGATGTGGATGATCAGCGCATCCGGCAAGTCCCGCTTGATTTCGGGAATGTACAGGAGATGGTCCGGTGTGCAGTCAGCCCAGCGGCCCACTCCCTGTTTGCGCGCGATCTCTTCCATCACTATCCGCAGGAAGTCGCCGCCGCTCCGGCATTCCGCCATAATCTTGGCAGTGATTTCAGAGGCGTCCAAACCGGAAACCCGGAAAAGCTTGCTACGCACCCAGAATTCCATCAGCTTATGCCTGTTCTTGGCGGAACTCAGGTCGCCAAAACGCGGGACCAGCAGGTTGAAGACGTTCGATTCAGCTCGGTAAACCGCGAACCCGCCGGCCGACAGTAGCATGTGATAGAGAACGGTCGTCCCGGAGCGCGGACAACCTAAAACGAAAACCGGTGCCTTGCTTCTTGGGTTCATCCTCGAGGATTGAGCTTCAGCAATCTCGTTGGCCGATGTGCTCATGCTTCAACTCGGAAAACGCAAACCGCGCTCTTCGGCATGAGTTCCTCCGACGCTGGCGGGACCAAGAGGTATTTCTTCATTTCGGTTTCGCGGCGCCAGGAAGTTACGATGCCAAAGCTCAAAAATGAGCAGTAGCCAGATGGCGGTCGGGTGATTTCGGCGTCCGCTCAAGTGCTCTTCTACTAGCCCTTTCACCGCCTGCTGGTCGAAGTAGCCGCGCTGCAATGTCTTTGGCTCCAGCAGGATCTCGAGCATGTGGTTCAATTCGCCGCGCCACCAGTGCTTGAGCGGCATGGCAAATCCCTGTTTCGGACGGTCCACTCCGGGGATTCCGAGACGTTCGGCAAGCTTGCGCAAGATGTACTTGCGGGTGCCCATGCGAAGCTTCCATCGGGAAGATAATTGTGTAATCCACTCCACGAAAACGTGATCCAGAATCGGACAGCGCACCTCAAGTGACGTGGCCATGCTCATCCGGTCTACTTTTGCGAGCACGTCCGCCGTCAAGTACGTCTTGGTGTCCACATAGAGCAGCCGGCTCAGGCGGTCTGAAGCTGGCGCCTCATCGAAATATCTGCGGTACAGCTCTAGCGGGTCGGAACCATGGTTGGTCAGGCGGACGAAGTCCTCGGAGAACAAGCCGCGCTCGCGATCGCGTACCGGAAGGTAGGAAAGGCTGTCCAGGTAGCGCTCTCCCCCGGGCAAAGAGAGATTGAAGGCGAGCCTGCGTCCGCGCGCAGACGGGCGCATTCGCGGATACACGTATTTGCGGAAGTACTGACCCAGCCATTCTGGAACGAATTCATACTTCTGCCGCGAGAGGTGAACCAGATAGCGGTCGTAGCCAGCAAACAACTCGTCGCCCCCATCTCCCGAGAGTGCCACCGTCACATGCCGCCGAGCTGTGCGCGAAACGTAGTATGTCGGCACCATGGAGGAGTCACCAAACGGCTCTTCCAGCATTGCCGTCAGCTTGTCGAGAGTTTCTTCGACCTTCGGCTCAACGATGAACTCGCAATGCTCGGTGCCAAACTTCTGCGCCACAGCACGCGCGTACTCCGCTTCGTTGAAGTCCTGTTTCGTAAAGCCAATCGAAAAGGTCTTGACGGGGCGGTTACTGGCCCGTGCCATTAGTGCCACTACAACGGAGGAATCTACACCTCCGCTCAGCAGCGCACCCAGAGGCACATCGCTGATGAGCCGTATGCGCACGGCTTCCGCAAGCCGCTGCTCGAGTTCTTCCAGGCACTCCTCTTCAGAACCAGGATTGTTGGTACCGTACTCCGGAAGGTCCCAGTACTTAGTGATGCGGGTTCGGCCGCCGGAATACTCCAAGATGTGCGCGGGTGGCAATTTAGAAATTCCCTGAAACGCCGTGTTTGGGTCAGCGATGTAAGCGAAATTAAAGAATTGCAGCATGGCCTCTGGATTAATTTTCGCCAACTCGGGTGCAACTTCCAGAATCGCCTTGATCTCGGACCCAAAGAACAGCCGCCCCTCATTCAGCGCATAATGTAGCGGCTTTTTCCCCAGGCGATCGCGTGCCAAGAGCAAAGAGTGGCGGCGCTCATCAAAAAGCGCAATCGCAAACATCCCGCGCAGCTTCTGAACACAGTTGGCGCCCATCTCTTCATAGAGATGGACGATCACCTCCGTATCAGTGTGGGTATAAAACGAGTGCCCCCGTGCTTCGAGTTCCTTGCGCAGTTCGGGAAAATTGTAGATTTCACCGTTGAAAACCACCCAAATGCTGCTGTCTTCATTATGGATCGGCTGCCGCCCGCCAGAGAGATCGATGATGCTGAGCCGGCGCATGCCCAGCCCGACTGGGCCTTTGGCGTAGATTCCCTCATCGTCGGGACCACGGTGAACGATCGTCTGGCACATTCGCCGTACTTCGGCCGCATCGATTTGCTCATCACGCCGCCCGACAATGCCGGCTATCCCACACACCGCTCGACCTCCGATTTATCTGGGTCAGAAATTTTTGTCACCGAGACAGGTCTGCGCCCTTGCACCGCGATCGGCTGCTCGATAACGTGTAGCTGCTCGAGTCCACAGCTCTCGAACCAGCGGAACACTTCCTCGTAGGTATGCTTAGATTGATACCAAGGCGAGTACCAGTCAAAAGTGTCCAGCACTCTCCAGTTACGATCGCGATCCAATGCCATAGGAATCACGTACGCCAAGGCGGCACTGGCAGGCCGTCCTACCAGGGGAATCTTTCGCAGGAGTTGGTGCACGCCATAGAGTGGGACCGCGCCATAGCAGAGCTTGTGCAGTACCTGCGGGGGCAGACGTCGCGTTACTTTGCGATACAAGTCGCTGAATCGGTACCAGCGGTTATACGCGCTGTAAAGCCAGATCGCGATCCGCCCGCCAGGCTTAAGCAGCGGCGGTAGCATCTTGAACGCCCGTTCGCAGTTGGGCGTGTGATGCAGCACGCCGATGCTGTAAATGTAATCAAAGCTCTGAGGCGCAAAGGGCAGGTTGAATACATCCGCCTGGAAGATTGTGGCCTTGCGATTCGCCAAATTGCGTGCCGCAACCTCCGTAGCCCGGCTCAAGTCGATGCCCACTACGTGTGCTCCCCAGCGGGTGGCGACTTCAGCGAAGCGTCCCATACCGCAGCCCACATCGAGCACGAGAGTTCCCGCGAGATCTTCAGGACAAAAACCCGTCCGCCTGCGGAAGGCGTTTTCGGAGCGGCGACTGTGTTCGCCATCCAGTTGTGTCTGCGCATAAACCTTCCACTGAAAACCAAAGCTACCCGCGTAGTGCTGCGTGTCCACGAAGCGCACGATACCATTCAGCACAGGATACTTTCGTCCGCAGACCGCGCACACAAGTCCGTCTGCCGCTTGTCGCAGATTATTTCTACAGGACAG
>QIAR01000202.1 GCA_003225595.1 Acidobacteriota bacterium
TATGACCGTATCCCGGTGGGAGCGCGGAGCCCAGGCACCATCGGCAGAGTTTTACATCGAACTGGGCAATCTCGGCGGTAAAGCAGACTGCTGGTTTTTCTGGAGGCACGCCGGGTTGCAGACCGCAGACCTGATGCGTGTATTGCCAAGTCGTTCCCCGAGATATGTGCTTGCCTCTGCATTCGCTCACCTCGACACTGCCATCGCAGGGAGTGGGGGCAAAGGGAAGACTCGGCAAGAGGCGCGACTGGTAGCGATTCCACTCTTGAAAGTCAGTGCGGGCACGCACGGGGAAGAAGGGGACAAGTTGTTAGATTTAAGCGAAGCCCCGGCGGAAGAGATGATTGCGGCTCCCTCCCAATGGTGTCCTAACCCAGCCCACACGAGCTGCCTGCGGGTGAAGGGTCATTCCATGACACCAACGATCCCGGATGACGCTATTGTCGCCGTGGATTCTTCGCAGACCGACCATTCGCAACTGGACAACAAGATCGTGGTCGCTTGGGATGCGAAAAGGGGACTTTCTATTTCGCGGTTCCGGCGCTATCGAGGAGTGGAAGTGCTCGAACCTGAAAACCGGGAATACGAGTCCGTCATTCTGACCGAGAGTCGTGGCTGGCGCATCGTCGGAAAGGTCCTGTGGTGGATCGGGAAAGCGCCTTAACCACGGGAACATGTACGCGCAGCATCCACCCGAGAAACCCGACCCGCCACGGGAACATTTGGAGTGCCAGCGTGTTTGGCCATACTTTGCTTCTTGGCCCCAGGGGTAACTGTCAGTCGTCCAAGTGTCACTGCTTGCCGCTAAAATTACGGACCAGTCCATAGGACCCTGCGTTAGTTAGTTCGAGTGTTTCTTCGCACTCATCTGACCAGGAGCCGTCGCAGGATTTTACTGACAACCGCTTTGACCTCACGTCGAACCTCACTAAACTTGTGCACTCCCCGACTTGTAAATCCTCCCTGACCTCTGTTATTGTGGGCGCCCGCAAAAAGAATCCTGCCTTTCATTCTCGTGGAGGCCTATGAAGGACGTCACCATTACCGTCAATGGAGTCGAGCACCGGGCACAAGTTGAGCCGCGCCTGCTCCTTGTCCATTTCCTGCGCGAACTCGCCGGACTCACCGGCACGCATATAGGATGTGAGACGTCGCTCTGTGGCGCCTGCACCGTACTCGTGGATGGCCGCGCTGTGAAATCCTGCACTGTGCTTGCCGTCCAGGCCGATGGTCACAAAGTCACTACGGTCGAAGGCCTCGCTAACGGCGACAGGTTGCATGCTATCCAGGAGGGCTTTTGGGAGGAGCACGGCTTGCAGTGCGGCTTCTGCACGCCCGGCATGATCATGTGCAGCCATGACCTGCTGAAGCAACATCCCAGCCCCTCCGACTCGGAAATTCGCGAAGCCATCAACGGCAATCTTTGCCGCTGCACTGGCTATCAGCACATCGTCAATGCGGTAAGATCCGCCTCCCGAAAGATGTCGAAGCGCGTCTCGGCGCGCGCGGCGGCAGCGAGGTAAGCCATGGCACGCAACGGAAAACCCAGACGCGCTCCTAGAAGCAACGGAAAGACCAATGGACACGCCAAAGCTGCCCACTGGGTGGGCCGCAAACTGAAGCGCAAGGAAGACCCGCGCCTGATCCAGGGCATTACGCATTACACCGATGACCTGAAGCTCCCGCGCATGCTCTATTGCACTCTGGTGCGCTCTCCGTATGCACATGCGGAAATCCGCGGCATTCGCACTGATGCGGCTCGCGCGGTTTCGGGCGTAGCCGGCGTTTTCACCGCGGAAGATACCGCGAGCCTCGGAATGGTGCCCTGTGCCATCCAGATGCCGGATCTTAAAGTACCAAAGCACCCGGTGCTGGCCACTGATCGTGTACGCTATGTTGGAGAACCTGTAGCCGCAGTCGTCGCAGACGATTTATACGCGGCCCGGGACGCCGCCGAACTCGTGGAAGTCGATTACGAGCCGCTGCCCGTCGTCACTGACATGCAGAAGGCTCTTAGCAACGACACCCCCTATGTCCACGACGAGTTCCGCTCCAACAAAGCTTTCACTCACACTCTGAAGAACGGCGACATCGCCGCCGCTTTCAAAAAAGCCGACCGCGTAGTCAAGCAACGCATGCTCAACCAGCGCCTCGCGCCGATCGCGATGGAGACGCGTGCCGTCCTTGCCGAATACCTGCCCGGGGAACATCGCCTCACCGTCTGGTCTTCCACGCAAATACCGCATCTGCTGCGCACGCAGGTTTCTGTAATGCTGGGACTTCCGGAAACCGCTGTGCGCGTGATCGCTCCCGAAGTCGGCGGAGGGTTCGGCAGCAAACTGAATGTCTATGCCGAAGAAGGCTTGATTCCGTGGCTCGCGATGAAGCTTGGCCGCCCCGTGAAGTGGAGCGAAACCCGCCGCGAGAATTTCACCGCCACCATTCATGGCCGGGACACGATCAATGACGTTGAACTCGCGCTCAAGAAAGATGGCACGGTCCTAGGCCTTCGCGTGCGCATCTTGGCCGATCTCGGCGCTTACCATCAACTCCTGACGCCACTGATTCCGCAGCTCACGGCGCTCATGCTCGCCGGCTGTTACAAGTTCCCGGCCATCGACATCGAAATCCAAGGTGTCTTCACCAATAAGATGTCCACCGACGCCTACCGCGGCGCTGGCCGCCCCGAGGCCACCTACATCGTCGAGCGCATCATGGACATCGCGGCTCACGAGCTCGGCATGGACTCAGCCCAGTTCCGCCTCAAGAATTTCCCGCAGCCGAAAGAGTTTCCGTTCACAACCATCACCGGTCTTACTTACGACTCTGCCAAATATCAGGAAAGCCTGAAGAGAGCGCTACAACTCGCCGGCTATGACACTCTGCGGCGTCGCCAGAAAAACGGATGGAAGCAAGGCAAGTATTACGGCGTCGGTGTTTCGACCTATGTTGAAATCTGCGCCATTGGCCCTTCTGCTGCCACGCCCGCCGGAGGATGGGAGAGCGGCACCGTGCGCGTTGAGCCAACCGGCAAAGTCACTGTGCTTACCGGCGCATCTCCTCACGGTCAGGGTCAAGAAACTACCTTCGCCCAACTCATTGCCGACGAACTCGGGATCGATCCCGAAGATGTCAGCGTGGTTCATGGCGACACCATGGCCGTCCCGTATGGCATCGGCACCTTCGGCAGCCGCGCCACTGCCGTTGGAGGCACAGCCGCCTACCTGGCCACGCAGAAATTGAAAGCGAAAATGGCAACGCTCGCGGCTCACTTGCTGGGCTCGACACCCGGAGACATTACCATTGGTCGCGGCCACCTCACTGCGAAACGGAATAAGAAGTCCATCTCGTTCGGCGAACTCGTCATGGCCGCGTATACCGCCAGGAATATTCCTCCCGGATTTGAGCCCGGAATGGAAGCTACGCATTTCTTCGAGCCCTCGAATTTCACCTTCCCCTTCGGTGCGCACATCGCTTCCGTCGAAGTGGACGCCGAGACCGGCGAGGTGAAAGTTGATAAATATGTTGCAGTCGACGATTGCGGCAACGTCATCAACCCGCTGCTGGTCGATGGCCAGATACAGGGCGGCATCGCTCAAGGCATCGGCCAGGCCATGTGGGAGGAGCTTATTTACAACGAGGAAGGCCAACTCGTCACCGGTTCGTTGATGGAATACGCTCTACCCAAGGCGCACTTCTTGCCGGAGTTCACCCTGGACCGTACGGTCACACCGTCGCCGGTGAATCCAATGGGAGTCAAGGGTGTGGGCGAAGCAGGCACAATCGCATCCACCCCGTGCATGGTGAACGCCGTCTGTGATGCGCTTTCACCGCTCGGCATTCGTCACATCGAGATGCCACTCAAACCCGAGCGCGTTTGGAGAGCAATCATCCAAGTGCAGGCGGCACCGAAAGAACCCGAGCCTGCCATAGTGCCAGCTTTGGCGGCAGCCGCTGCTCGCAAGCCGGCGCAGAAAACGGCCAGGAGGCGCGTATGATCCCGGCAAATTTTGATTACGAATCGCCCCGTACCTTGAGCGAAGCGCTCGAACTGCTGGCCTCACGCGAAGACGCCAAGATCCTCGCCGGCGGCCACAGTCTGCTTCCCGCAATGAAGCTGCGCCTGGCGCAGCCAGCTTTGCTGGTTGATATTGGGCGGATCGGCGGCCTCAGCTACGTTCGCGAATCCGGCGAGCACATCCGGATCGGCGCAATGACCACGCACGCCGAGATCGCTTCTTCAAAGGTATTGCAGCGTTTTTCACCGCTGCTGCCGCAGGCGGCCTGCCAAATCGGCGATATGCAGGTCCGCAATTGTGGCACCATCGGCGGTTCACTCGCGCAGGCGCATCCTGCAGCCGACTATCCGGCCGTGGTGCTCGCCCTTGACGCCGAAATCGTCGTCGCAAGTCGCACAGGAGAACGCGAGATCCCCGCTCGGGAATTCTTCACCGGCATGTTTTCGACAGAGTTGCACCCACACGAGATCATCACTGAAATCCGCGTGCCCAGAACCGATGATCAAGGCATCGCCTATAAGAAGCACCATCACCCGGCTTCGGGATACGCCGTGGTCGGCGTCGCTGTGCGTCTGAAACTCTCAGTCGGGAAGATTGATACTGTCGCGATAGGAATCACCGGCGTCGGGCAAAATGCCTATCGCGCGACCGCCGTCGAAAATGCCTTGCGGGGCAAGCCGGTCGCGGCAATCCGCGAAGCCACCGCCCATGTTGCCAAGAATGTAGAGGTGCTCAGCGACAACTATGCGTCCTCCGATTATCGCCAACACCTGGCAGCCGTCCTGACCCGCCGCGCCTTGGAACAGGCCGCCGGCGGACGAGCGAAATGAGCCTTGGTAGCCGCCCAGGTACTCGCAACCCACGCTCAGCCTGTCTACAATGATCGCAGGCTTCATCTCTGAGGACAAACTTGCCCAACTCCAAATCTTCGCCATCCCGCCGCTGGACAGTTATAGCCGCCGGACTCCTCATTGCGGCGCTGACTCTCGTGGTCACGTACACTAACCGTAGCGCCTTCTTAAGCCCTCTGGCGGTCGTCGTGATCTCAGCCATCGGACTGGCTGCTGTTCTGCTCCAACTGCGTTTCCGCCGCGACCTCACTAACGCCGTGCACGCCCCGGTATGGCTGAACGTTCTCGGCGTTCTCTTCGCGCTCCCAGCTCTGTTCGCAGATTTCCTCCGTCTCGGCTCACAATTCTCGGAATTGATGGCTCTGGGCGCGGTGGGATGTTTTGGTATCAGCAGCGTGATCGTCCTCGACGCTATCCGCAAGCACCGCACTGTCTCTAAATGAACGCCGGTGCTCCGATCCCGTTTCCTGATGAATTTAATGCCGCTGCATACTTCATCGACCGCCATGTCCAGGAAGAGCGCAGCGACAAGATTGCCATCGAGTGTGAAGGCCTCTGCGTTACCTACCGCCAGCTCTATGAGGGGGTCAATCGCGTCGGCAACGGCCTCCGCAAACTCGGGGTGCGCATCGAGGAACGCGTCTTTCTTCTGCTGCTGGACACCCCGGAGTTCGCCGCCATCTTCTTCGGCGCGATCAAGATCGGAGCGATCCCCGTCCCGGTAAACACTTTGCTCAAGCCCGCTGACTACCAGTACATGTTGAATAATTCACGGGCACGCGTGGCGATCGTAAGCGATTCGTTATACCCGCAGCTTCAGGCAATCCCGAAATCCCGGTTGCACTATCTGGAGCACGTGATCGTCATCCAATCCGAGCGACCGAAAGGCGATCACGATGCGCACAGGTCTGACTCAGACCATCACCATGCGCCCGGCACACTTTGCTTCAATCAATTCATCGCGGAAAACTCGCCCGAGCTCGATCCGGAGCCAACAAGTAAAGATGACGCCGCCTTCTGGCTCTACTCCTCCGGCTCAACTGGATTCCCGAAGGCCTGCGTCCACCTCCAACACGACATGGTGGTCTGCGCCGACCGCTATGCCAAGGCCATTCTCAACATGACGGAGCAGGACCGATGTTTCAGCGTGGCCAAGCTCTTCTTCGCCTACGGACTCGGCAATGCGCTCTACTTTCCGCTAGCCGTGTGCGCGACCAGCATTCTCTGGCCCGGCCCGCCCAAGCCGCAGTACGTGTTCGAACTGATCGAGTGCCATCGTCCCACACTCTTTTTCTCCGTGCCGTCGAACTACGCAGCACTGCTTGCGCATCATCGCGAGGACGGCCGCGAGTTCGATCTCTCGTCAGTCCGCTACGGAGTCTCTGCTGGCGAAGCCTTGCCCGCCGCCATCTTCCACCGCTTCAAAGAACGCTTTGGTGTGGAGATCCTGGACGCGATCGGCTCCACCGAAGTCCTGCACATGTTCATCGCGAACCGTCCCGGTGCTGTGCGGCCCGGCTCCAGCGGTCAGATCATTCCCGGTTATGAAACTAAAATCTTGGATGAAAACGGAGAGCCGGTGAAGGCGGGCGTAATCGGCAACCTGCTGGTCAAAGCTGACTCTACGTGCGCCTTGTACTGGAACCAGCACGAAAAGACGAAGGATACCCTCGAAGGTCACTGGGTCCGCACTGGGGACAAGTACCGCCAGGATGAAGATGGTTATTTCTGGTATGCGGGCCGGTCCGATGACATGCTGAAAGTCTCGGGTGTCTGGGTCAGCCCGGTGGAAATTGAAAGCGTTCTAGTCGAACATCCCGCGGTGCAGGAAGCGGCAGTGGTCGGCAGGAAGGATCGGGATGAACTGATCAAGCCGGTTGCTTGTGTTGTCTTGAGAGATGGCGAAACAGGCACTCCCGAACTCGCCCAAACCCTCGAGGAGTTCGTGATGAGCCGCCTGCCCATATTCAAACGTCCGCGGTGGATCGAATTCTTCTCCGAACTTCCGAAAACTGCCACCGGAAAACTCCAACGTTTCAAGCTGCGCCAGAGATTCGAGCATCTGTGATCCCCAACCTGAGTATCCTCCGCCACGGAAAGCGTAGGCACAGCCACCCTCGGCTCTCTTCACACCCAGTATTTGCAGTAGCCTAGCTTCGTGCTTTTCTACCTTTTAAATCGTCAATCGAATATCGTGAACTTTCAGAACTCCACGGCCAACGCCGTCTCCACCTCTGTCGGCTGGCCGTTCACTGGATAAGGCTCAAATCGCCACCATCGCACGGCGTCGATTGCAGGCTGCGCCAATTCCTCGGGCCCGCTCACCCGACGCATCCCCATCACCGTCCCATCTCTCCCGATCACCACATCCAGTACCACTACGCCCTGCACCTTGGCCTGCCGCGCTGCCTCAGGATACGTTGGTTCGACCTTGTGTCGGATTCGCTGCTCCATCATTTTGGCTGGTACCTTGATAGGCACATAGTCAGAAATATCAGCTCGATTAGGAAGTTTCGACTCCAGTTCTTTCCAGCCCCGCTGCCAATGCCACCAGCCCAAGACTGCCGCCACTGCAAGCACTGCAAGGATGGTTGCAAAAAGCCGCTGGACTTGAAGACTGCGCGGTTGTTGGTGGGAATCTTCGACGCGCAATGGCTCTGTTGCGACCTCCGGCTGACCCAGATCAGTGCTTTCGCGCGGCGGTTCGCCGATCTTCATTTCCGGCCGGGGTTCTCCCGTACATCGCGCATAGTAGCGGATCATCCCCTGCTGCTCCACCGTTAGCCCGAGGAACTGCAAGCCACAGCGAAGCCGGTCTTGATACCGCACCACGGCGCGCGTCCGCACCGGCACACCTATGTAAGGGAGCTGGAATTCCACGCCAACTGGCTCGTTCGGGAACAGTTCGCCCGCGAGCACCGCCCCGAGTCCGCCGTCTCCCACATCGAGCGCGCGTCCGGGAACGCTGTCTGGGATACCTGACCGTAACACAGTCACATCGACTGGTATCGCGACCTGGTAGCGAGGAACACTCCTCCGCACCGTGCGCTCACGCGACAGGGCCGGCGCTACTGCCGTACTCACCTTTCACCACCCGGATGCAAGTTGGACACCTCCGCTTGTCTCTCCTGCGCAGGCGCACGAAACGGCGCAAACGTGAAGGTATTTGCGTGAGTATAGCACCCC
This sequence comes from Acidobacteriota bacterium, assembly GCA_003225595.1. Taxonomy (GTDB): domain Bacteria; phylum Acidobacteriota; class Terriglobia; order Terriglobales; family Acidobacteriaceae; genus Gp1-AA124. The sequence goes on from QIAR01000202.1 coordinate 8,057, forward strand.
TTTTTCCAAATTGATCTGGGTGAGTTGCCCCTATTGTTAACAGAGGTAATGCGGGTCACCGAAGGTTGTGGTACACAAGTCAGCGGATTCGGGTGGCGGAACTTGTGCGGGGCGGGTGCCCGCGCTTCCATGCCGAGCGTCACTCGACGCGGGCCACTCACATGACTGCAAAGACTACAAGCACCAAAAACATTGCAGCCCGGGATTGCCCCGGGCTATCCACCAAGGATATTCTTGCCCGCCCTCGCAACACTCAGGGCGGCGATCGTGCGCTCTGCAGCTTCCATTACGGCCAGCGCTTTGCCGTGTCCTCCCAGCCTGCGGCGCGCGCCGTTTGGGGTGTTGCGTTCACCGCCTGCTGCTGGAGACGGATCGGTTGCTGCGGGGATGTGGAGGTCGCCAGGGTCGGCTTACTGGCCACTTCGCCAGTCGCATCTTTACCCTCATCCGACAGCAGCGGCGCGGCCACCCGCAGCGCCTCAACTTCTTTCTCCAGCCTCGCGAGTTCGAGCTCTTTTTGCCTGAGGACCTCGTAAACATTCTTCATACGTGAGCACCTGTACATGTTTTCAATGGAGTTGGAGCGAATGTTCGCACTTTATGCACGCTTAACACTTTTGTCAAGAACAGAAGAGGTACGATGCACTTCTTCGTTTGTTCCTTCGCGCCTCTTAACCCGGATTGATTGTATTTTATTCCTCGGGCTGGTTCTTCGTGGCCAATCCAGCATCCTTGCCTATGTGGGGACGGGCGTCCTCGCCCCTCCAGGGCGAGCAAACTCGACTAAGAAGGATGTGACAACACGAGGAGCATTATCAAAAGCAATACCACCGCGAGAGTGCCGATCAGGTATTTATGCCCGACCACCCAGGATTCGCCACTCTCCGTCGCCTCCATTCCGCCCATAAACCGCGACAGAAATTCCGGAGTCTCGCCGTCTTCCATGTCCTCGTCGTCGATCGCAAATTCATCATTCGGGAATTTGGACTCGCAGTCGAGACACAACGTGCGTCCTTCCGAAACCGGAAAGCCGCACTCACCACATTTGCGGATGCCCGCCAGTTCGTTTTTTGCGTCGTTATCGGACGCTTCCGCCTGACCCGCACTTATCCCCGCAGTTTCGAGCTTCTGCGCTACGCAAGCTTCGCTGTTACGAAGTGCTGCGACGCTACGGTCTTGCTGTGAAGGCACTAGCAGTTCAGGAAGTTCTTCACCTTCGACGTGGGTCTTAGTCGCTACGGCGGAATCCCAGCCCTGCGTGGAGCAAAGGCGGAGTCCCCAGAAGGCCTGATCTTGGCCTGCTAAGACGGAAGCCTCAAGTGCAGGAGGAAACGCGCCATGAGCAGGCCCATCAACCCGCAGGGGAACGAGTTCCAATTCCATTGATTTCTCCAGGCCCTGATTGGCGCCCGAATTAGCTACTTCGATCTTTTCGGCCACTCGCTCCGCCACTTGAGGTGAATCCGAATTCTGAGTGGAGCGGCGCTGTAGGGCGGCGCGAACTGCGTCATTATCAGCATGGAGCTTAGCCTCTGAGACCAGAATTCCCAGCTCAGATGATCTTTCCGCTCGCGCGTGAGCCTGGATCTCTTCCGCTTTCTCCGCAACCGATGCTGCTCGGTGTTCCTCCGCCTGCCCGGGCTTGGCCCGCGCCGCTTCGGCATGATCCAGCGCGGTGTGAACCATCTCTCCAAGGCGTTCGAGAGCCGCGATGTCGCGCTGTGCAAACGCATAAGCCTTCTCTGAGAACAGCTCAAAGACACCAGTGATTTCGTTTTCGCGAAGCAAGGGCATCACTACAACCGAGGCGATGCCCAGCGCCCGGCAGCTCTCCCGGTTTACACGCGCATCCGTCTCTGCGTCGTCGCAACGCAAAATTTGCCCCGTGCGGACGCTTTTCCCGGAAAGCCCTGAATCTACCTGCAGGTGTGCTCCCAACTCTGGAGCGGATGACCCAGAGCTGGCGCGACACAGCATGACAGCGCCCTCACGCAGTGCAATTGCGGCGCCGGTCGCTCCCGTGATGTACTGGGCGCGTTCCGCCAACAGTTGCAACGTGGCGTTGAGATCCCGCTGCGCCATCCCAGATACTGAGCCGTCACCCCCGTCGGCGGGGAAATACAGCCCGGTATGTGCCGGGTGATCCTGCCTGCTGGGTTCAGCATCCTGCTTTTCAACCTTCTTCCCGTTGGTCTCCCGCTGATCGATCTCGACTCGCTCCAGTTGCTGCGGGCTAACCTCTTGTGACGAGATTGTTTCTGTCCAAGTCTGAGAGAAATTGCGGTCGAGGATTGAGTAGTGGTCCATGCCGAATCTGTCGTTCTCTCTGCTGGCCTGTGCTGCGTTCAGGAGCAGGAAAAGCCCCGGCTTTATGTCCGTAGCCGTGCCCTACTGCCCCGAGTGAGATTTTGAGGGTCTTGCTCGAAGTTTCGCTCCCAGAAGCGGGACTGTCAAGCTAGAAGCTCACACGAAGGTCTACGACCAAAGGCACTGGGAATGACTGCGTTCTATCCTCGCGTCCCAATTCGATCTCGCAGCCGCCGGACAAGCCTGACTGGCAGATGTTCTGGGTCGTCAAACACGGCATCCGTTAAGCGGGACGGGCCCTCGGGACGGAGAGATGCCGGATGACAAGATTGCAGCGTCGTGACCTTCCTGAGCCATCTCAAAAATCTGCCGCCGGACGTGGAGGCCAAATGGCGTGCTCCTCGGCAGAACAAGTAGAAATGAGACCGAAGATCTTTTCTGAGCGAGAGTCCGCTACAATCCCTTCGTGTTACTTTGTGTCCTTCGTGGTTTAAGATTCTTGTTGTTCAGCCCTTGGAATTCCGTTGATCCTGCGCGTCCTCTGTGGTTAAGAAGTTTTCATCCATGCCGCAGCAACAAACCCGCCACTGCCGCCACTGCGATGATCACCGGCTCCGGCACCTTCCACCGGAAGAGCACCGCCAGGCTCACCACAGCGATCACCACGGTCGGCAAATCATAAATCGAGCGCCGCGCTAGGACCACGACCGCGCCTGCGATGGCGCCAGCAGCGGCTGCCGTGACGCCACGCACAAACGCATTCAACTGTGGATTCTTCGCCCACCGTTTATACGATGGTGCCAGCACCACTACGACCAGATACACGGGCAAGAACACGCCCAGTGCAGCCGCCGTAGCGCCCTTCGCGCCCGCAACCAGGTAGCCGATGAAAGCCACCGTGATTACCACTGGTCCCGGCGTGATCATCGCTACCGCCACTGCGTCCACAAACTGGCGATCCGTGAGCCAATGGTGTCCTTGCACTACTCCGCCGTACAAGAACGGGACAATAGCCAGGCCACTGCCGAAGACAAACATTCCTGCTTTGGCGAAATACAGAAAGATTTCCCACAACCGGCTGTTCGCAGGCAATACTGCGGTTGCCAGGAACAAGCCCGCCGCGCTCCCCACGCGCGCCCGCACTGGGAACGACTTGACCAGCATCGCAACCACACCACCTAGCAAGAATAACCAGATGATCTCGCGAGAAGTCCACGCCGTCGAAACCGCCAGCACTCCGAAGATTGCCCACAGCATTCGATCTTTCCCTAACGTGATCTTGGTAAGCTTGAAAGCGGAGCGCGCGATAATTCCAATCACTGCCGCTCCGATCCCGTAAAACATTCCCTGCATCCACGCCAGTCCGCCGAAGCGCACGTACGCCGCCGATAGCGCCAACACCATCAAGAACGACGGCACGATGAATGCCACTCCCACCAGCGTTGCACCCAGCACTCCCGCACGCAGGTAGCCCAGATAAATAGCCAGTTGCGCCGCCAGCGGACCTGGCGCGAGTTGTGCCAGAGCCAGGCCTTCAACATAATCTTCTCTGCTGATCCAGCCGCGCTCATCGACTAAATCCTGTTGCATGTGTCCAGCGAGCGCAATCGGCCCACCAAAGCCTACGGTTCCCAGCCACAGGAAGTAACCGACGAATCGTGACAGCGAAATAGGTTCGTGTTGCTCCGGTTTGCCTCGAGCTGTCCCTTGAGAAACGTTCATTCTTCCCGTACTTTTCGAATGCTTTGCGTCCTTCGCGAACCCCTCGCGTCCTTTGTGGTTAAAGGCCCTCTGCGACGTGAAACCACCCTCTGCGTCCTCTTTGGTAAAAGGTTCTGGTTACTTCTTGGAGTTCGTCAGTTCCAGCGCCGCCCGCAGGCCCTTAGCCAACTTCGCCGCATCATCGTTCGCCCAGAAATGCATGAAGAACAGCCGCGGCTCTTCCGTCAGCATGTGGCTGTGTACGGCTGTGACCTCGATTCCGTTCTCTCGCAGCGCCTTCATCACCGGGTTCACCTCTTTCCCGGTCAAGACGAAATCGCCGGTAATCGCGGCCTTGGCATTTCCCGTCGGCTGGAAATTCAACGCGGTTGCCACACCCATCGACGGTGGCACGATCATTGCGCTCTCAGTGATCGTTTCCGCCCGTGGAATTGAGATCTGCAGGATCCCGCCATTCACTTTTCCTGTGTGCCCCAGGGTGTCCTCGATCTTCTTCTGGTCAATCCCTAGTGCCTCTGTCGACGGGGCTGCACCGCCCGCATCCGGCCCCGGCGTCTTGGTCAGTGCCAATGCGTCACGGATCGTCTGCGCCATCTTCACAGCATCTCCGTGACTGTCGAGATGCATGTACATCACGCGAGGCGATTCGCCGATCAGATGATTGTGCACCGCCGCAACCTCGATTCCACTCTCCCGCAACTTTCGCATGACCGGATCGACTTCATCTTCCGTCAGCACCAGGTCACCCATAACCATCGCGCCGCTCTCCACACGTTTGAAAGCGGTCCACGCCCCCAGCGCCAGTCCAGGCTTGATGGCCACACCATTGATGGTCACGTGCAAGTCCTTGCGCGGCATGCCGAACCGGATCACATCCCCGGTCACCTGCCCTGGCCTGCCCATCGCATCTTGTACCGGCTTCCAATCGTTGCCGGGATTTTGGGTTGCGGACTTTGCCTCCTGCGCACTGGCGGCGCTGGTCATGAGTAATGCGATGCACAACACAGCCACCGTGCTAACACGAATGAGACCACCACGATTGACCCTTCGAAATCTTACTTTCCGCATGACACACTCCTTTTCCCAAAATTCAGTTAACTCGCCTTGTTTTTGCCGATAGCGGCCGCGATCGCAAGCTGCATTGTCTCCTTCGATGTGCCACCCTGTTCTTCGGGAGGCTTCACCCCACGAAACGCGCGATACAGAAAAATGTCGTAGCTGATTTTCATGCCGCCTCCCAGCAGCAGCGGCGCGGACAACGCCACCTTCTGCATGAATACTCCAGCCAGAGAAGATGCAATCGCCCAGCACACGTTGCGTGTAAGATTCGTGATCCCGCTTGCAAACGTGCGGTCCTCGGCTCGCACCACGGCAGCGATGTAAGATTGGCGCGTGGGAACGTCCATCTCCACCAGACCTTCGCGCAGCAGGAAAAACACAACCGCCAGCTTGAACGACGGAGCGAAGGGTACTGCCATCAGAAAGAGACTCGACGGAAGGTGGGTGAATACCATCGTATTCAGCAAACCGATTCTCCGTGCCAGCCACGCCGCACCCAGGTGCGAAACCGCATTTAGAACGTGAACCGAGAAAAACAAAATACCTAGATTCTGCACGGGCACTCCAAAGCGTCGGAAGAACCAATAGGAGACCAGTGCATCCGTCAGGAATCCGCCACCTAAACTGTCGAGCGAGAACAGCGCGGCCAGCTTTGCGACGATCCTCTTGGTCTCCGGCGCCACCGAAATTGCGGGCGATGGCAGCGCTGCCCCTGCCCGCTCCACCCGCGACGAAAGTAGCAGGTATAAAAACACCGTTAGAAGATTCAGTCCGGCATAGCCGAGAAACACGCTCTTATACGATGTCCCTGCATCAATTGCGAACCACCGCTGCAAAATGTATGGAATGCCCGCGCCCAGCGCTCCCAGTGCATGTCCACTGTCCAGAACCAGGTTGTACCAGGAAAGTGTCCATGTTCTCCGTTCGGCGGAAACCAGTCCCGGAATAATGGCCTGTTCCAACGCGAACGCCGCGGTGCGATCCGTCCCCATGCCATTGAGCATTCCTATGAATGCCAACGGCAACAGTCCTGCAAGATGCAAGCTCAGCAGCAAGCCCAATCCGCCCACCGTGCTGAGGAGGGCGAGAACACTAAGGCTCCGCCTTCTTCCAAACCAATCTCCCCGCAGACTGACCATCGCGGTCGCGACTGCTCCGCCCGCCAGCCCCGTTGCAATCACCAACCCTATTTCAGCCGACGATGCGCCACCATGAAACAGATAAATCCCGAGCAACACGCCCAGCAACCCGATGCCGAACGAGCGCAAGAGAGCGGCCCCGTAAATCAGCACTAGATCGCGTTTTGCTCCCATGCTTCAGCCCTCGCTCGGTCGGCAATACTCGTAGAGCGCGTCATAAACGGGAAACTGCCGGGCCAGCCGTTCTTCATCAGAGAGGCCCATTGCCGCAAAGCCTTGGGCCAGCGCACGCAAGCCGATTCCCTCGGCCGCCGCGTGTTCCTGGCCTTTGATATCTGCTGCCCGCACGATTAATGCCAGCCGTGCCAATGCCGGATCGTGCAATTCGAAATCTTGGATAATGGCTTCAAACGAGCAGCGTTCGCCGCGATGGTTCAACTTAACCTCGCTCAGTCGTGGGGCATCGAAGGGGGTCGCGTTCACTTGTTTGGCGGTTTTCAATAGCTCGGTCTCATTCACAAAAAGGAACTCTGCCTGCGGATCGACAAACCGCCGGATCAGCCATGGACACGCCACGCGATCGACCTTGATGTTGCGCCGCGTAATCCACTTCATGCCGCACCTCCAGTGTTCGCCGGGGATTCGCCGGGCGAGACACGCCCCCGACATCCATCCCACTCACGCAAGCCCGTGATAGAGGCCCTCGATCAAATCCATTCCGCGCTGCAGCAGTTCCTCATCCGCTACGCCCTGATTCGCCCAGCCATTCAACACCTGATCAATCCCCAATGCCTCCACCCGGCCGAACTTTTCGTCCCCCAGATCAGCGTCATGGATCATCTGCGCAACCTTGCGGACCTTGGCTTCGCGAATCGCAAACTGCTTGCACAGAGTCTCAAAAGTGCAATCTTCTCCGCGGTGCCCGAATCCCTCGGCATGGAACATGTCGAACGGCACGGCTTCTGGATGATCCGCCGCATCGTCGCCAAAGACGAATCGCGCTTTAGGATCAATAAACCGCCGGATCAGCCACGCCGACGAGACGCGGTCAATTCCCGGCCGGGGACGCGTCATCCATACGCGATTCAGGTACTCGCGTGCTTTGCTCTTGCTCCTACTCACCGGTCTTGCCCCATCCGATTCCTCGCTCCGAGCCAGCAGGGTTTCCACTCGGCCGCGTAGCGGGCTCTGAAAGAAGTCAATTGCAGAAATTTCCTGGAAACGTCGCCGCAGCCGGCTGAGCCGCCCCGCGGGCCTGCGAGCAGGCGAGAGTGCCACCAGTTTTTTCAAATCGCGCAGCAGACTTTCATAATCCTTGGACCGAGCTTCCATAAAGAGCTGCTTCAGTTTCTGCTCAGGCAAATCGTCGAACGCATGTACCTGCACCACGGAGGCCTGCCCCCTATAATTGCGAATCGCGGTCGCCAGCCACTCCAACTTCTCCTGATTCGCCGCCGAGTTCGGCAACACATACCCCGAACTCCGCAGCGCCAGCACCCCGTACCGCTGCAGCTTGCGCCAGACCTCCACTCGCTGGCTGGCGCGGCTGGTGGGGAGACTAAATACCAGCAGCAACCACGGTACCCTGTCGTTGTTGTTGGTCGGACACGTTACAGCCATTGCAATAATGTTATATCCATAACACACGTACCATGGCAAGTCACATCGAGGGCGAAAAGACATATTGGAGAGACGGATTAGAAACCCGAACCCCAAAGCCCGAAAAGCGGACTGCCCTCATTGGCGCCATCACCGATAATGGGTGTTCTCGTTCCCCTACCACTTCCCTGTGTGGGACAAAAAAATCCAGATCGCCTCAGAGACCATGGACGTCACTGTTCATGGTAAAAACGTTGCCTGACCCGATACACTGGCAGAATCATGACTTCACCAATGTCCGTGCCGGACAACCCTCTTGCGGTCCTGACGTTGATTGCCGCGCCAGCGGTATTCACCAATGCCTCATCAGTCTTAGTCTTGGGTACGGGCAATCGTCTGGCACGTGTTGTGGATCGGACTCGCTACATTGCGCAACAACTCAGGAATGAACATGATCGAGCCCTGTGCCAAATGTACTCAACCCAGCTCGAGCGTCTGGAAAAAAGGGGACAGAAGCTGGTTGGCGGGATGACGTTTTTCTACACCGCCGTGGGTTCGTTCGCAGCCGCGAGTCTGGTTTCCCTGCTAGGCGCCATGCTGGCCGAGACCCATTACCGGCTTTCGTTTGCACTGATCGCTGCACTTGTTTTGATCGCGAGCTCGGTCGGATTTGTCGGGCTTTCGTCCGGATGCACGCTGTTAGTACAGGAGACGCGATTAGCCCTGCAATCCTTGCGCGACGAGGGCAGAATTATTCGCGACAGTCTTCGAGAGCTCTCAAATAAGCCGTGAAGTACTAACCAAAGCTTTTTCCACAACAGTTTCACTACGCCAGCACGAGCCCTAGAATCAGCCCGTCCGACGCCGCGTTGACTTGCCCTAAGCGCAGCGCCTAAGATGCCGGGCGACGGTTAGTTCCCTCTCTATGATCGGCGAGATCATCTCCCATTACCGTATCCAGCAGAAGTTGGGTGGCGGCGGCATGGGCGTGGTGTACAAGGCCGAGGACACGATGCTCGGCCGCTTCGTCGCCCTCAAGTTCCTGCCCGATGAAGTGGCGAAGATTCGCAGTCGCTGGAACGCTTCCGCCGCGAAGCCCGGGCCGCCTCCGCCCTGAACCATCCCAACATCTGCACCATCCACGAGATCGCGAACCACGACGGCCTCTGGTTCATCGCCATGGAATACCTGGATGGGGTCACGCTGAAGCACATGATCACCGGCCGCCCTCTGGAGAATGAGCGGCTGCTGGAGCTGGCGATCGAAGTAGCCGATGCGCTCGATGCCGCGCACTCGGAAGGCATCGTGCACCGTGACATTAAGCCGGCGAACATCTTCGTGACCAAGCGAGGATACGCCAAGATCCTCGACTTCGGATTGGCTAAGGTGGCGGGCTCGGCTAGCCCAAAAGGCGCCGCGAGTCGCAACTCACGCTCACGGTGGACGAAGAGCACCTGACCAGTCCGGGAACGGCCCTGGGAACAGTGGCGTACATGTCGCCGGAACAAGCGTTGGGCAAAGAACTCGACGGGCGTACCGACCTGTTTTCCTTCGGCGCCGTGCTCTACGA
>QIAR01000354.1 GCA_003225595.1 Acidobacteriota bacterium
GGCGATGGTGAACATACCCAGCAGGAAACCCGCGTCTCCAATGCGGTTTACGATAAAAGCCTTGTTGGCGGCGTCGCTGGCCGACTTGCGATGGAAATAGAACCCGATCAGCAAATATGAGCAGAGTCCCACGCCCTCCCATCCGACAAAGAGCACGGCGTAATTGTTCCCCAAGACCAGGATCAGCATGGAGAACATGAACAAGTTCAAGTACCCGAAGAACCGGTAATAACCACCTTCATGCCCCATGTATCCGATGGAATAAATGTGGATCAGCGTACCGACGCCGGTGACGAACAGCAGCCAGATGCTGGATAAGGGATCAAGCAGGAATCCAACTTCAGCTTTGAAGTCTGCAGGCGTACCGGTTTGGGTTACATAGGTGAGATGACCCGTGTCGCCGCCCAGCCAGGTATAGACAATCTTCTCGAAAGGCTTACCCGGGACATCGTGAGCATAATCCGTATACTGCCGGACCGCGCCACACGACCATATGAAAGACAGGACCACCACGCCGACGCAAACGGCGCTCACTGTGGATTTCTGCAATTTGCGGCCGAAGAAGAACATCATCGCCGCGCCGAAGGCGGGCAGCAGTGGGATCAGCCAGATGTGTTCGAGAAAGCGCATTCTGTCAATCGTTGATCGCTAGTCCTTGGCCGTTAGCTTTAGTCCTTAGCTCTGAGCAATTGGCATTTGGCCGGCAACCGGGATTGCAGAGTTTTGCAAGAATCTCGATTGGCTAAATGCTTAAGTGCTAACTGCTGCTTTTCTACCACTTCAACAAATCGACTTCATCCACATTAACCGTTTCCTTATTGCGAAAGAAGGCGATCAGAATGCCCAATCCAACCGCTGCCTCGGCGGCGGCGTCGGTGATCACGAATATGGCAAACACCTGCCCGTGTAATCCCCAGAGCCGCGAGAATGTAACCAGGTTCAGATTCACGGCGTTCAAAATCAGCTCAATAGACATCAGCACGATGACCACATTGCGGCGGGTTAGCACGCCCACAACGCCGAGGACAAACAGGCCGGCGGCGACTATCACGTAATGAAGTGTCGTAATTGGGACCATTTAGCTAATAACTCATCGCACTCAGCACTAAGCAGTCAATCCCTGAACAGTACCGCTTGCTGACTGTACCCAGAACTCATCGCGGGCTGATTGCCGAGTGCTGATCGCCGAGTGCTATTCAAATTCTCTTCTTCGCCATGACCACTGCGCCGATGATCGCCACCAGCAGCAACAGCGATGCAATCTCGAAGGCAAACATATATTCCCGATAAAGCAGCACGCCAACGTTCTGCGTGTTTTGGCTCTCGTTGGGAATTTGTGCAGTGGGAGCGGGCAGCAGCGCTCTGCCTTTCACGTACACCAGCACGAACAGCACGCCCAACACTCCGGCTGCGATGAATCCGACAATCCATTGTTTATTGAACTGCTCCTCTTTTTGACTGCGCTCAATGCTCACCAGCATGATTACGAACAAGAAGAGCACCATGATACCGCCGGCATACAGAATGATCTGAACGCCGGCGACAAACGGCGCATAGAGCATCAGGTAGAGTCCAGCCAGGGCAAGCAGCGTGAGAATCAGCGCCAGCGCCGAATGCACTGCGTTCTTGCGAGTAATCACCAGGATGCCGCCGAGCAGAGCCAACCCGGAGAGCAGATAGAAGAAAAACGGAGTGGCAATGGGGGTCATATTAGAGCAGCACCCCCACAACTGCGGTTAGGATCAGCACACCGATTCCCATGGGCAACAGCACCTTCCATCCCACTTTCATCAGTTGGTCGAAGCGGTAGCGCGGAAATGTGCCGCGATACCAAATGTAGAGATACATAAACGCAGCGACTTTGAACGAGAACCAGTAGATGTCCTGGATCCGGTCGCGGACCGGCGGCATCAGCAGGACCAGTCCAATAAGCCCGAGCACCGCGCCGAATCCCCCAAGGCCGAGGGTCTGCACACGAAAATACGGGTGCTTTGGCATGCGCATTGTGCCCACGAAAGCAATCACGGCAAGTAGGAGGAAGGTGACTCCCGGGAAAAGAGAGAATACCAGGTCCCATGTCTCGCCCGTCAGCCAGTTGGGGAACGGGCGTAGCCAACCGCCGAGCCAGAGCGTGACTGCGATTGCCGAGACGGCGATCATCGCGGAATATTCGGCCAGGAAAAATAGCGACCAGCGAAACCCGCTGTACTCGGTGTGGAAACCGGCCGTCAATTCGGATTCGGCTTCAGGCAGATCAAATGGTGCACGATTGGTTTCGGCCACCATCGCGACCGCGAAGATAAAAAACGCAATTAGTCCCAGCGGGAAAAATTTGAATATAAACCAGGCATGTTGTTCTTGCTGAGCTTTGACAATCTCAATCATACTCAGCGTGCCAGTGCCGGTGCCGCTCCCCACGCCGTAGAGTCCGATTCCATGCAGGCTGGTCATTAGGATTGCAGCAACCACCGCCAGCCCCATGGCGATTTCATACGAAACCATCTGAGCGCTGGAACGCAGCGCGCCAATCAGCGGATAGTGTGAATTTGACGCCCAGCCCGCCATCACGATCGCCAGGACGCCCAGCGACGACACGCCGAGCATAAACAGCACTCCGATGTTCATGTCGGTCACCGCGTGCGTGGGCCCGAAGGGTACAACGATAAAAACAGTAAATGCGGTAATGACTACCATCACCGGCGCTGTCCAGAAGACGACCTTGTCGGCTTCTGCCGGCATGATGTCTTCCTTGATCAACAACTTGATGGCATCGGCAATTGGCTGCAGCAGTCCGTGCGGACCCACTCTCATCGGCCCGAGACGAACTTGCATGTGGGCCAGGATCTTTCGCTCCAGCCAGTTCATCGCAATAACCGCGACAGAAAGCCCGAGGAAGATAAGGATGATATAGACGAACGCCCAGAACTGGTTCCCGGCTTGGCCCGGAGTAGTGTTGGACTTGAGATACGAAGTGATGTAGTCGAGCATCAGCGGTCCACCTCGCCCAGAACGATGTCGAGCGTTCCGATGACCGCAATTACGTCAGCGACCAGTTGTCCGCGCACCATCACGTCAAGCGCCTGAAGGTTCACAAACGACGGTGGCCGCACGCGCACACGATAGGGCTGAGTGGAACCATCACTGACGATGAAATATCCGAGTTCGCCCTTGGGAGCCTCGATTGAGTGATAGATCTCTCCCACAGGCGGCTTGATCACTTTGGGGACTTTGGCCATGATCGGGCCTTCGGGAATCTTTTCCACTGCCTGGCGGATGATGCGCAACGATTGCCGCATCTCGGCCATCCGCACCAGGTATCGGTCGTAGGTGTCACCGTTCTGGCCGACTGGAATTTCGAAATCGAAATCGGAGTAGGCAGCATACGGCTGGGCTTTGCGGACATCCCAGTGCACCCCACTCGCCCGCAGCACCGGCCCGGTCACACCCAGCGCGATGCAATCCTTGCCGGAAATTTTACCAACGCCCTTCGTACGTTCCACCCAGATACGGTTCGTAGTTAGCAGTTCCTCATACTCGTCAATTTTGGGCGCCACAAAAACAAGGAACTTTTTTACGTCCTGCTCAAATCCTTCGTACGTCTCGTACAGGCACCCGCCGATGCGGAAAGCGTGCGTGGTCAGCCGCGCGCCGCAATACTTCTCGAAAATTTTGAGAATCTCTTCCCGGTCGCGGAAGGTATAGAAGAGTGGCGTAATGGCGCCAATATCAAGGGCGTGTGTCCCCAGCCAGAGCATGTGGCTCGCCAGCCGGTTCAACTCAGTCAGAATCACGCGAATATAGTTAGCCCGCGGCGGCGCCTTTACGTCCAGCAACTTCTCGACAGCTTCGCAGTAGCCTAAGCCATTGGAAACCGCGGCAACGTAGTCCATGCGATCCACGTAAGGATTGAACATCGCGTAGGTGCGGTTTTCGGCGATTTTTTCCACCCCGCGGTGCAGGTATCCGATCACGCACTCGGTGCCGAGAACTTTTTCGCCGTCGAGCTTGAGGATAACGCGCAGCACGCCGTGAGTGGCCGGGTGCTGTGGCCCCATATTGATGATGAGCTCGTTGGAATCGAGGAAAGTCTTGTCATGTTCCTCGAGTTCCAGATGCGAAGTAGTAGAAGTGCTCCCGTCCGTCATTGGCCGCTTTCAATCCCGAGGTTGATCTGCACCCATTCTTTGTCCTGTTGAATAATTCCGTATTCTTTGCGTAGCGGATGGCCCTTCCACCCTTCCGGCAGCAGGATTCGCTTGAGGTCGGGATGTCCCTCAAAGCGAATACCGAACATGTCATAGACTTCGCGCTCGATCCAGTTCGCAGTGGCCCAGATACTTACGGAACTGGGCAGTGCCTCACCGTCAGCAATCAGTGTCTTCACCCGAATGCGTTCGTTGCGCGCGAAAGAATAGAGAATCCAAACGACATCGAAGGGCTTTTCACGGCTGGGATAGTGGACAGCGGTGATATCCACGCAATAGTCGAACTGTTCCTGGTCTCGCAGGACCTGGAGGATCTCCGGAATGAGCGAGCGATCCACGACCATATAATTCTGGCCCAGATAAGTGCTGGCTTCACCAATTCCCGACCCGAATTGGCGCTTGAGCGTGGCGACCATCGGTGAGTCCCAAGGAATTGGAGCTGGGCCGGCAGGTTTGACAGGAGCCGCCGGTGTGTGGCCACCTGCCGCTGCGGCCGGTTTGGGAGGTGTTGCGGACGGAGTTGCAGGCTCGGGGGGAGGCGGACTCGCGCTGACCTTTTCTGCGGCTGAGGTTGTCTGGACCGAGCCAATAGGCTTTTCCACCCCAGGTTTGTTGCCGCCGCCGGGCGGCGTCGGCAAAGTAGGCTTGGTTTCGTCGGGCATAGCTGGGAAGGTTCAACTCTCCGGGCCGCAGATTCTCGGAAGAACCTTAATTTCTAACAGCTTAGCAGTACGGTGTCAACGGGCGCGCGTCTCAGGGTCGTGCTCCAGCTCGGGTTGTTTGAAGTTTCTCGATCAAATCCCGAATCCTTTCCGCATCCCGCTTGCGGTGTCCATGACTGAGGATCGGGGTGGTTCCACCCGAGGAATCAATCCGGATCTCAGACCACACGAGCCCGGTCGAAATCTGTACCGAAGCCACTTTTCCAATGGCAATGCTCTCCTGATTGCTGCCGAACAGCCGGGGCTTTACACGCAAGACATGCTCCGGAGTAACCACAATGCGTGTTGGAAACAAGAGATTGCCTCGAGTCCAGCGGCTGGCGACAAAAGTCTCGGTCTGCGGAACTGGATCAACCATGTGCAATCAGGCTCACACCCACTCCAGAGCGCCCTTCTTCCAAATCCAGATGTAACCGACCACAAGGATTAAGAGGAAGATCAGCATCTCCAGCAACCCGTATAGGCCGAAGGCCTTGAACTGCACCGCCCAGGGAAACAGGAAGATAATCTCCACGTCGAAGACCACGAACAGGATGGCGACAATATAAAAGCGGACAGTGTAGCGGCCGCGGGCGTTGTCCACTGGGTCGATGCCGCATTCGTAGGGCATCAGCTTCGCCTTGTGCGGATTTTCTGGACGAACTAGTTTTGCAGCGAGTAGCGTCACTGGAATCAGAATCGCTATAAAAGCGACGAAGATAAAGATTGGAACGTAGTTCTGCGGCATCAGATTCTTCGCGTTACTTCCCTTCCTCTCGCGAAAATCGTAATGGGCAATACTACCCCCGAAAGCGCTGCGGCTTCAAGAATTATGCGTGTGGAGGTGAGTACTGACGGTCGGCTACGCTCACTTGTTTATAATCGCTGTTTTATATTTGGGCACATCCGCTTTTGGGAGCGGCTGACCGAGAGTTGAGTAAGGAACGATTTGGCACTCGACGAGAAAATATACGAACTGCGGCGGGACAAGCTCAAGCAGATTGAAGCTCTCGGGCAGAAGTCCTATCCCCGGCAATACAAATTCACGCACACAATCCCGCAGATCTTGACTGAAGACTCGGACAAAACAGCAGAGCAACTGGAAAATCCGCGCGTGAACGTTCGAGTCGCTGGGCGCATCATGGCCATCCGACTGATGGGCAAAGCTGGGTTCGCTCATTTGCAACAAGGCGGTCAGAAGCTGCAGATTTACGTGAAGAAAGATGCCGTCGGCGACAAGGGATTCGAACTCTACAAGCTGCTCGACCTCGGAGATCACATTGGCGTGAGCGGTTATCTATTCCGCACACGAACCGGCGAGCTCACGGTGCATGTCGAGGAGATTACATTTCTCGCCAAGGACTTGCTGCCGCTGCCTGAAAAATGGCACGGGCTGACTGACGTCGAATTGCGTTACCGCCAGCGCTACGTGGATTTGATCATGAACCCGGAGGTGCGCGAGGTGTTTCTAAAGCGCAGCAAGCTGGTGCAGTCGCTCCGGCGCTATCTCGACGAGCATGGGTTCATCGAAGTCGAAACGCCTATGATGCAGCCCATTGCTGGTGGCGCAGTCGCGAAGCCGTTTAAGACTCATCACAACACATTGGATATGGATCTTTTTTTGCGCGTCGCGCCCGAGCTCTACTTGAAGCGCCTGACCGTTGGGGGGCTTGATCGGGTCTACGAGATCAATCGCAACTTTCGCAACGAGGGACTGGGCTGGCGCTGGAATCCCGAGTTCACCATGCTCGAGTTCTACCAGGCCTACGCCGACTTTCGCGAGGTTATGGATCTCACTCAGAACATGATCGTACAGGCCGCCAAAGACGTAACCGGCGGCAGCAAGACGAAGTGGGGTGCGCATGAGATCGACTGGGCCGTCTCCAAATGGCGGCGCATGACCATGCGCGAGGCCATCGTTCAGTTCTGGCCAGAAAAAGCTGGCGCCAAACCGCAAATGTCAGACTTTGCCTTGCACGACTCCGTGAAGGCGCTGGTCGAGCGTTTTAACGCCGTACACCCACACATGGCTTACGACCCAAGCGAGCCCACTGGGAAAACCGTCGCAGCCCTATTTGAGGCGGTGGCCGAGGAGCATCTCGTACAACCGACAATCATCTATGAGTTCCCCGCTGCGGTTTCGCCACTCTCCAAGAACAAGCCGGACGAACCCGATTGGGTGGAGCGCTTCGAAATCTTTGCCTGTCAGATGGAAATTGCCAACGGCTTCAGCGAGCTCAACGATCCCGAAGAGCAGCGTCGCCGTTTCGAGCAGCAACTGAAGCAACGCGAGCGCGGCGACGAAGAAGCACACCAGATGGATGAAGACTACATCCGCGCGCTCTCTTACGGCATGCCACCGGCGGGAGGCGTAGGCGTGGGCATTGATCGTCTCACGATGCTGCTCACCGACTCACATACGATCCGAGACGTGATCCTGTTCCCGTTGCTGAGACCGGAGAAAAACTCAACCACAGAGGACACGGAGGAAGAAGCATAAACAAACAGATGTCGGGCAGCCTGCCGGATCGCCAATATAGAACATCTCCGCCGCTAAATAAGCCAGTCGGTTGGGAGCCTCTGACGGTATGGATGAGGCTATAGCCTGATATGAATCTCACGATCTTTTTCCAGCATCGGATTTCCTCTGTGAGGCTCTGTGTTCTCTGTGGTTATCTTTGGTTTGGCGGCAATTTCCGGATAGATTGCGCACTTCCTCTCCTCTACTCTGACATCGAATCACGCCATGCGCTTTGAACTGGATTCCGAAACTCGCCGCAAACTCGGCTACCGCCTCATCGATCATATCGACGCATATTCGAACTTGCCGCGCCGCAACTCTTGCCCATTATTAACTTTCGCCTGATGATGCGCGGCGCGAGCCCACAACATCTGGCCACGGCGCATGCTGCCATCGTGGACGAAGTCACTCGTGACGGAAAGCGTTGGATCTCGGAAACCGTGGCCAACGGCCACAGCGTAATACGCATGATGGTGATCAGCTATCTCACCGGCGAAAATCATCTGCGCGAACTGGAAAAAGCGCTGATCAACGCTGTCCGGGTATTAGCGTTTCGGGCAAAGGTAGGGTAACGATTTTTATTTTGCCAGTACCCTACAATGCACTGTAAGTAGTACATCTATCGTCCTAAACTTTTATTCAGTTAGAGCTGAATCGCTAGAGCAGCGCTACCGTAGCTTCCTACGCCTCCTTGGATGCTGGGTCGGTAGCGCTTTGCCGTCTCCGCCCCACTTAGAGATGACGTCTCCTCAGATACGCGCAACTTTGCAAAACCAGAACCCGACCTACTCCCCAAAGTGATTCACCACGCAGCCAGACCGAAGGCAACCTTCATTAAGGCTAGTGTCTCGAAGCACCCGAG
>QIAR01000355.1 GCA_003225595.1 Acidobacteriota bacterium
GTCGCGAGCCTGATGCAAAGTAGAAAACTCGCTGCCGGCGGCTCTGCGGCTGCCATCGCGGTAAACCAGTGGCGGCAGATGCTTGCGATCGAATCGGCTGGTTGTGGGATTCATGATTACGATGCGTTCGATCACATTCCGCAGTTCCCGCACGTTCCCTGGCCAGGAATAACGCATTAGGGTTTCAATCGCGTCATCGGTGATCTCCCGCGGGCGGCGCCCGTACCTGGAGGCGAACTCCTTCATGAAATGACGCGCCAGCAGGGCGATGTCCTCCTTTCTCTCGCGCAAGGGAGGAACAAAGAACGGTATCACGTTAAGACGGTAAAAGAGATCCTCGCGGAAATTGCCTTTGGAGATTTCTTCTTCCAAATCTTTGTTGGTGGAAGCGATCACGCGAACGTCCACGGTAATGGCTTCATCGCTGCCCACTGGAGTGAAGCGCTGCTCTTCCAGAGTGCGCAGCACCTTGGACTGCGTTTTCAAGCTCATGTCGCCTACCTCATCGAGGAAGAGGGTTCCACCGCTGGCTTTTTGGAACTTGCCCTCTTTGTCGTCGGTGGCGCCGTGGAACGAGCCTTTCAGGTGACCGAACAGCTCGCTTTCGATCAGATCCTCCGGGATGGCGGCGCAGTTCACTTCCACGAACATCTCGTCTTTCCGCAAGCTTTGAGCATGGATGGCATGGGCCACGAGTTCTTTGCCCGTACCAGACCCGCCATAAATCAGCACACGACCATTAGTCGGCGCCATGAGACCGATCTGCTGGCGCAGCGCTTTCATTGGAATGCTGTCGCCTACGATCACACTCTTGAACTGGAGTTGCTTCTTGAGGTCCCGATTTTCCTGGCGGAGTCGCTTTGCCTCGATTGCGTTCTTAATGAGGATGAGAGTCTTGTCGAGAGACAGCGGCTTTTCCAAAAAATCGTATGCGCCGAGCTTGGTGGCACGGACCGCGGTCTCGATCGTGCCGTGCCCGGAGATCATGATGACCTCGGGAGCATTTTCGAGTTCCCGGATCCGTTGCAGGGTTTCCAGACCATCGATACCCGGAAGCCAGATATCGAGCAAAACCAGGTCGAAAAGCCGTTTGTGCAACACGTCAAGGCAGCTCTCGCCCGTTCCCGCCACTGAAGCTTTATAGCCCTCATCTTCCAGCACGCCCTTCAGCGACTGTTGGATGGCGGATTCGTCATCGACGATGAGGATGCTGTGCATGCTAACTGGCGGCGGGTGTAATGGCAGCTTCGAACGCAACCGGCAATTCCAATATAAATTTCGTGCCGAGCGGCTCGTTTTCTTCCACGCGGATGGAGCCGTGGTGGTCTTCGATGATTCGATTGACGATCGCCAGGCCGAGGCCGGTACCGCGTTTCTTTGTGGAGAAGTAGGGCAGAAAGAGTTTCTCTTTCAGTTCCGGTGTGACCCCGTGTCCGGTGTCGGCAACGGTCACCTCGACGGCATCCCGACTGGCTACCAGACAGGTCGAGATTTGGATTTCACGCACCACGGAGTGCTGCATAGCCTCCGCGGCATTGTCCACTAGATTGGCCACAGCCCGCTTGATAGCATCGGGATCGGCCATTACATTCGGCAGTTCGGGCGCGAGCAGGGTGCGCACGCGAATATTCTCCAGCCGTCCGTTGAACATTGCCAGCGCGCTTTCCACGATGGCGTTGATATTAGCAGGCTGAGGCCTGGCAGTTGGGAAACGGGCGAGAGTAGCAAACTCGTCCACCAGAGTACGCACGGTCTCGACCGCGCCGGCTATGGTTTCGGCACAGCCGCGGATAATTCGCACCGAGCCCTCGTCCCGCCGTGTTCCGCGGTCCAGGTGGCGGCGTATACGCTCGGCGGAGAGCGCGATGGGTGTCAGCGGGTTTTTGATTTCGTGAGCCACACGACGCGCCACCTCACGCCATGCGGCCTGCTTTTGTGCCTTGAGCAGGTCCGAAAGATCTTCGAAGACCAGAACATAGCCCAAGCGACGTCCCTCATGTTGCAGACTAGCCACGGTAATGGCCACGTTGAGCCGGGCACGCGGCAGGGCCATTTCCATCTGGCTGGTATTCATGCCCATTCGATCTGCCCGGCGCAGCAGCGACTCCAGTTCCTCCATAGCTTCCTGTGGGAATAGAGCGCTCAGTTCGAGACCTGCCAGTGAACTGGGGCCGTCTGGGTCTGGACCTCCGGGATTAAACATTCGCAGGAGCGCACGATTGACATGGGTGACACGCCGGTCCGCGTCGAGCGACAGCACACCGGTGGGAATACTTTCGAGAATCGTCTCGATATGGCGGCGTCGCTGCTCTAGAGCTATGTTGGCGGCACTCAATTCGCGGCTGGAGGCTTCAATCTGGCGACGGCTAAGTTCCAACTCTTCGGCCATGCGGTTGAACGAGCGCACCAGATCCCCAATTTCATCGGCGGCGCGGACTTCCACGCGGTAGTCGAGCCGGCCGCGGGAAATTGCTTGCGTCGCTTCGGCTAGCGCGGCCACCGGCCGGGTCACAAGCTTGGAAAGAAACAGCGCCAGCCAGGTGGTGGCGAAAAGGACCAGCATGCTGAGCAGCGCCAGCACGCCCATGTAAGTCCGGCGCACCAGCTTCCGCTCGCGGCTGAGCTCGAGGTAGCGCTGCTGGCTGGCTTCAACTTGTTTGACCGTGTCGGAAAAGTTCTGAGGAAGCGGCATGGCCACTAGGATCAGGCCGTGGTCACCCACGTGTGCAGTCCCAAGGATGTATTCCGTTTTCTCCCAGGTTAAGTGCGCCGAGGAACCGGATTCCGCCTGCTGCAGCGGGAGCTTACCTTTCAGCAGGGGCCAGGGGGCCGGGGCGCCAAAGCTGGCCTCGTCATTGCCCTCGACCAGCGCCATGGCAAACCCGCCCTGTAGGGTGAGCTCGTGGCGGTGAAATTCGTTCACCGCTGCCGAGAAGTTGCGTCCGGCGAAGGCACGCTGAATATCCGGAGATGAGGCGATGGACATGGCCTCAGACCGTGCGTTCTGGGCGGCATACGCGGAGAGTAGCGAGGCCATCGCTGCCGTGTCCTCGCGCACCTCTTCCACCGGACGGGAGAACCATTTATCAATCGAACGGTTCATCAGCCCATAGGCGAAAAAGAACATACAGATGACGGGCAGAATCGAGACCAGGAGCCCAACCACCACGATTCGCGTGCGGAACTTCGAGCCCACAACCCCAAGCCGGCGCTCGGCGAAAAGCTTGAGCAAATTGCGCGCGAGAACAAAGCTCAGGGCGACGAAGATGAGGAAAATCAGGGCGGAGAGCGCCGCGAAAAAAAGGAGTTGCTGATTCGTATCCGGACGGAGAAATGTCAGATTGAATGCCGCCTGGGAGACCAGGATGACGAAGAGTAGGAAGATTCCGACGGCGAGCAGAATGATCGCTCGCTTGCGACCGGATCTTTTGTCGGTAATGCGAGTTGGATTGGGAGCCGCCACTCGGTTAGCAGCCCCGCGAAGTTGGGTTTCTCAAGTAGGGCAGGGCGCGTAGCCTCATTATAGCGGCAGGTCCGATGGGGTGAACCTCCAATGTTGCTCTCAAAGACAGAGGTCCCGTAAGCCATTACGCAGGATTGCCTACGCCACCAACCCGTGCCGCTGATCCTGATCGCGCAGCAGTCATGAATTCATTAAGCGAAATCAAGGACTGCAGCCAGCAGCCCCGAACGCCTGGTTCAGCGCCCGGTAGGCCGGCTTTGGGTTGTACTTGTTATCGAAGAGCAGCGCTGAACCTTTGTTCCCGCGAAAGAATGATCTTATCCAGGAGTACTTGTCGGTAAAGCCCCAAGTCTGTAAGGCTGTGCATCCCCGATGCGAGAGACAGGTAGCAGCTATCTGACGGTAGATTTCGGCTTGCTTTAATAGATCGCTGGGGTTTCGGAGATTGCCACTGGCGTCGGTAGGCAGAGGCACGTCCAATTCCGTGATGTGGACTTGGACACCGAGGGCAGTGAAGCGGTTGATGTTGGCAGCGATAGAGGCCACGTTTGGCTGGAGATCGAAGATGTGCATCTGCAGGCCGATGCCGTCGATGGGTACGCCGCGGCGCTTGAAATCCTTGACCATGGCGTAAATGGCGTCCGATTTGTGATTTACCGCTTCGCCCTCGGCATCGTTATAAAAGAGGAGCACATCTGGATCGGCCGCGTGCGCCCAACGGAAAGCCTGCTCGATATAAGCGTTTCCTTTACCGGCGAGGCCGATGCCGGGCCGGTCATACCAGATCGAGCTCCGGAACTCTCCATTTTCATCGAGTGCCTCGTTGACCACGTCCCAGGCGAAGACTTTTCCTCGATAGTGCTGGACTACTTTCGTGATGTGATCCCGTAGCAACTCGGACAGCATGCCAGGGTTGTAGTCCGCTCCGTTGAGCCATTCCGGATTGTGCCGGCCCCAGAGCAGGGTGTGGCCGCGGACCTTCATATCATGAGCCTGTGCAAAGTCGACGACCTGATCGCCAAGGGTGAAGTTGAAGGTCTGGCGATCCGGCCGGATGGTGGACCACTTCATCACATCTTCCGCTTGCATCATGTTGAATTCGCGCACAAGCGTAGTCGCATAAGCCGACTCGGAGAATTGGGAAGTGCGAACGGCAGTGCCCACCAGGATGCCAGTACAGTCGGCTTCTCGGCGCAGCGATTGCGCCCAGGAAAGGGGCGCGATCATCCCAACGAGGAGCAGACAAAGCGAAAGAGAACTATCGAGTCTAGGGCCAGGCGCCTGTGGTTTCACCCGAGCTAGCCTGCCTTGGGCAGGAAGGGCTGTAAAGGGCACTGGTCACATCGGGGTTGTGATTTGAAACAGTAGTGTTTGCCCACAGCAACCATCAGTCCATGCATGTCGTTAAAGATCTGAACTAATCCGGGCCTTTTTGCCCTGCTGATGGGCGACGGTGCGTGAGTCTGCATAACAGCGGTCTGAGAATTCGCGTTTCCGGCTTCGATCAAGTCCTCAGGTGCTGAAGCCCGTTTCGCTAAATGACGCTCTGCGGCACGGCTGAAGCCGTGCTCCCTGAAATCATGAGGGACGAAGTCTCTAACTCTTTGGCCCTTCGAATTGTGAGAGAGGGGAGCCAGCGCCCGCTCGAATAAATGCCGGATTTCTTCGTACGATGTGTTCGCCGGCACGATTCCGTGGCGGCCGAGAATGCGTCGCGCGTAGGTGTCGCCCACAAACACCGGGTGGTTGCCAGCGTATAGAAGGATTGAATCTGCCGTCTCCGGACCGACGCCATTCAACGCCAGCAGTTCGGAGCGCAGCTTCTCGGTGGACTGAGAAAACATTCGGTTCAACGAGCCCTCGTAACGGTCGTCGAGAAATGCGACAAAAGCTTTCAGGCGCTGTGCCTTTTGCCGGAAATAGCCGGTGGAGCGGATCAGCGACTCAAGGTGCGTGAGAGGCGTGCGACGAATTCCGTCGAGGGTGAGCAAGCCGGCGCCGCGTAGACGTCGCAACCCGCGCTCGACATTGGTCCAGGCCGTGTTCTGCGTCAGGTAAGCGCCGACGATCACCTCGAAACGCGTACGCGCCGGCCACCAGTGCTGGCATCCCCAGGCGCGCAAGAGGGCCTGATAGTAGGTGCGGAGCTGTTGTTCTTTGGAAGTAGGGTTCACACTCTAGGCGTCGGTCGGCGTTGTATTAAGTTTAAGGCAAGAACCCGTTCGGAGGTCGAGTATCGATGCAGTTTAGGCAAAGAAAAAAACAGCCCCGCTTAACGCCGGTGTTATACTCAGCCGTAACATGACCGTTAAGAGATGAGATGCCCCGCAAGCGCAAGACGGCCATCCCTCCTAGAAAACCCAGAGAAACTCCTATCGAACAGATGTTCCGCAAATATATGGGGCGAAAGATGACCAGCGCGGAACGGCGTTATCTCCTTAAAAGCTAGTAAGCCTCCGGTGTAGATTTCACACTGCCTGAATACCGAGGTCGGAGAGATTGCGTCGAGTTCTCTCACCAAAGGTCATGTCCCATAGAAGCAGGTGGGAGCGTCAAAGCGCCAAAGTCGGCCAATAGCAAGGCAAGTGTAAAACCCTGCAAGAGAATTCCAATTTCTCCGTAAAGTACAGGTACCAAAGTTACTGGTGCCGTAACCCGTCTGCGTTGACAATTTGTGTCATCGCGAAATGCGCTGCAAGTCTCTCCCCTGCAAGTCAGCGATCTCGCGCAAGCGAAACGAAATTAAAGATATCTCTCTGCCGACCAGATAGGAGATCGAGCTATGTCTCAACGGCTGGGTGATCTTCTCGTAAAAGAGAAGGTGATTACCCCAGAGCAGTTGGCACAAGCAACGAAGGTTCAGAAGGAGACCAACTGTCGCCTGGGCTCGGCCCTGGTGAAGCTGGGATTCCTCACGGACGAAGACGTCACGAACTTCCTCTCTAGGCAGTACGGCGTACCCGCCATCAATCTCTCTTATTTTGAAATCGACGCCTCGGTCGTAAAGCTCATTCCCTTTGAGACCGCCAAGCGCTATCAGATTCTGCCGCTGAGCCGCGTGGGTGCTTCCTTAACCATCGCCATGGTGGATCCCACGAATGTGTTCGCCATGGACGATATCAAGTTCATGACCGGCTTCAACATTGAGCCGGTGGTAGCTTCGGAAAGTTCGATTCAGGAAGGTATTGAGAAGGCGTACGGCACCAGTAAGGAAGAAGAGCTAGAGCAGGTCATGCAGTCGATGACGGAGATCAGCGATGCCGACGTCGAACTGCAGGGCGAAGAACAGCAGATGGACCTCTCGGAGCTGGAGAAAGCGGCCGACGAGGCGCCCATCGTCAAGCTAGTGAACCTGGTGTTGACCGATGCCGTAAAGCGGGGGGCCAGCGACATCCACATGGAGCCCTACGAGAAGGAATTTCGGGTGCGGTTCCGTATTGATGGCGTGCTCCAGTCCATCATGGCGCCGCCTCTGAAGCTGAAAGATGCCATCACTTCTCGCGTCAAGATTATGGCAAAGCTGGATATCAGCGAGAAGCGCCTGCCGCAAGACGGCCGCATCATGCTGAAGATGAATATCGGTGGGCGGAAGAAGCAACTGGATTTCCGAGTCAGCACGCTGCCTACGCTCTGGGGCGAAAAGATTGTGCTGCGATTGCTCGACAAGGAAAACCTCCGCCTGGACATGACCAAGCTGGGTTTTGAGCCGGACTCCCTTGTCAAGTTCGAAAAAGCCATTCTCAAGCCCTACGGAATGGTGTTGGTTACCGGACCCACGGGGTCGGGCAAGACCAACACGCTGTACTCCTCAATCGCGCGACTGAACATGCCGGATACAAACATCATGACGGCTGAAGATCCGGTCGAGTTCCAGTTGGCCGGCGTCAACCAGGTACAGATGAAGGAGCAGATCGGGTTGAACTTCGCGGCTTCCTTACGCGCCTTTCTACGGCAGGACCCCAACATCATTCTCGTGGGCGAGATCCGCGACTTTGAAACGGCGGAAATTGCCATCAAAGCCGCTCTAACCGGCCACCTCGTGCTTTCCACTTTGCACACCAATGGCGCTCCGGAAACCATTACACGACTGATGAACATGGGTATTGAGCCATTCCTGGTGGCGACCTCCGTGCACCTCATCTGCGCACAGCGCCTAGTACGCCGCATTTGCCGGGAGTGTGCGGAGACCGTCGAAGTTCCTTACCAGACACTGCTCGAGGAGGGATACGGGCCCGAGGAAGCGAAGACGGTGAAGATCCAGAAAGGGCGCGGCTGCGGGACTTGCAGCAACACCGGTTACAAGGGGCGCACAGGCCTTTACGAAGTGATGGAGGTGGATGACGAAATCAGGGAATTGGTTCTGGTGGGCGCGTCCGCTGTGGAGCTAAAGAAAAAAGCTATTGAGCGCGGCATGATCACTTTGCGGCGTAGCGGGCTCACCAAGGTTGCGGCGGGTCAGACCACGCTCGAGGAAGTGGCCCGCGAAACGATTCACTAAAGATTTTGACACAGGAAAGGGAGAAACTATGTCGCTTTCACTTAGCGATCTTTTGAAACGCATGCTGGAGATGCAGGGCAGCGATCTTCACGTCACCACCAACTCACCGCCGCAAGTGCGGGTGCACGGGCACCTGGTTCCCTTGGACTTGCCGCAGCTGACGCCGGCCGAGACCAAGCAACTCGCCTACAGCGTCATGACCGATTCCCAGAAGCATCGCTTCGAGGAAAACATGGAGCTGGACTTCTCGTTCGGCTTGAAAGGTCTGGCGCGTTTCCGCGCCAACTTGTTCAACCAGCGCGGAGCCACGGCGGCAGTTTTCCGTCTCATTCCATTTGAGATCAAGTCATTCAACCAACTCGGCCTACCCGCTATCGTGAGCAAGCTTTGCGATAAGCCGCGCGGGCTGGTGCTGGTGACGGGACCGACCGGATCGGGTAAATCCACCACTCTGGCGGCCATGATCGACAAGATCAACACCGAGCGGCACGATCACATCCTCACCATCGAGGACCCGATCGAGTTCGTGCACATGAACAAGAACTGCGTGGTGAACCAGCGCGAACTGCACGCCGATACCAAAAGCTTTGCCGACGCACTGCGCGCCGCGCTCCGCGAAGACCCGGATGTCGTGCTGATCGGCGAAATGCGCGATCTGGAGACCATCGAGTCGGCGCTGCGCATTGCTGAAACCGGACACCTGACATTTGGCACGTTGCACACCAATTCAGCGTCCTCCACCATCAACCGCATCATTGACGTTTTTCCGTCGCACCAGCAGCCGCAGATACGCGCGCAGTTGTCACTGGTGCTGGAAGGCATCCTGTGCCAGAGCCTGTTGCACAGGGCGGATAGCAAAGGTCGTGCCATGTGCATGGAGGTCATGGTGCCGAACGCGGCTATCCGAAACCTGATCCGCGAAGACAAGATCCACCAGATTTACTCAGCTATGCAGTCCGGCCAGGACAAGTTCGGAATGCAGACATTCAACCAGGCATTGGCGACAGCGTATTTCCAGAAGCAGATCACACTGGAAGTGGCGGTCGCGCGCTCCAGCA
>QIAR01000356.1 GCA_003225595.1 Acidobacteriota bacterium
TCACGTTCGTATCGGCTCGCCGGTCAAGTTCGAGCCCGGCAGCGATCCGCAGTGGATTGCAGAAGAGTTGCAGAAAAAAGTTAAGGAACTGTGAGTCGAATAGCTTGTTGCGATGACCGTACCCTCCTGGGTTCGCCCCAATTTCAACGCCGCTGAAATTCTGCTATGGTTTAGAAAACCTGGAGTGCGTCCTCCTCTATCGAAACGCGACGCTGGGTGAATTCACTCTGGCCAAAATTTCACCGGAGGTTCCGAACATGCATTTTGACCTGCGGCAATCTGCGCGAGTGCTGGTTTCTTGCATTCTGATCACGGTCTTCACTCTTCCACCGAGCCTCCTCGCTCAGACACATGTGGTGAGCCCTGCTGACTTGCAACGCGAGGTCATGACCGCAACTCGGGCGCGGCAGAATGACATCGATAACGTGAAGCAGTTTTTCTCGTCGAAAGCGGCAGAGAAAGTCCTGAAGTCAACTCACATCAATCCGGAGCAAGTGAAGGCCGCCGTTTCAACCTTGAGCGATGCGGAACTGGCTCAACTAGCGTCGCGGACTGGCAAAGCTCAGCGCGATTTGGCGGCGGGCACGCTTAGCGACCGGGATTTGATCATAATCATCCTCGCTGTTGCTGCGCTGGTTTTGATCATTGTCGCAGTACGATAGAGCGATTCCATGTTTGGTCGCGCGGCTAGGACACTCGTGGCGTCATTGTGCCTCTGCGGTTTGGCGCTTGCCGCAGGCGCTTCCGGCATTTGGCTCAATGTACCGTTTGTAAAGCAGGAGAAGGACGGCTGCGGAGCGGCGAGCATCGCGATGGTCATGCAGTACTGGCTCAAGCAGCAGGCGCGCCCGGTCGGTGTGAGCGCCGAGGCGGCAGAGATACAGCATGCGCTGTACGCCCCCCAGGCCCATGGCATCTATGCCTCCGCTATGGAACGCTACTTGCGCGAGCAAGGATTTCGTACCTTTGTGTTTCGAGGCGAGTGGGACGATCTGAAACAGCATCTCCAGAAAGGTCGTCCCCTCGTGGTGGCCGTGAAGCCTTTGCAGCACGTCCCTCTGCACTACACTGTCATCGCCGGATTGGACTCGGAACAGGGACTGGTGCTCCTCAATGATCCGGCGGTACGAAAGTTGCTCAAACAGGACCGATCAAGCTTCGAAAAAGCATGGAATGCCGCCGGCAACTGGACGCTGCTTGCAGTTCCGCAGTGGGCCACCCGCTGATCTGCGCGGCCTCCGTGTTTTTGTTGCTTGCCTGCTACACTCTCCCCGGCACCGCGCAGCCTATTCTGACGGACGAAAATCTTTTAACCCAAGTCGAGCAACTCTCTGCCGAAGAGCGCTGGCAGGAGATTGTGCGCCTCGCAGAAACTGCACCGACATGGTCGGCCGAGCTCGATTACTACTATGGAATCGCCCTCGCTCGCTTGGGACGGTGGGATGAAGCCCGCAGCGCCTTTCAGGCGGGAAGTCGAGCTCGGCCCGGTGACAAGCGTTTCCCCCTGGAGCTTGCCGGGATCGCCTTCAAGCAGAAACACTACACCGAAGCTGTGGCTAATCTCCGCCGTGCCCTGAGTCTCGATCCGACCGATTCGTATGGCAACGATTTCCTTGGCAGCGTTTATTTTCTCGAAGGCAATCTGGAGGCCGCGCTCAAATACTGGAACCGCATCGGTAAACCGCAAATCGAAGAATTGCGCACGGAGCCGAAACCGCGGGTCGATGCCGTGCTGCTGGACCGCGCCTTCGCATTTTCTCCAGCCAGCACGCTGCGTTTGCAGGATTTGCTCACATCCAAGGTTCGGATCAGAGGCTTGGAAATTTTCCCCAGCTATCGAATTGATCTCGCTGCACGCCACGACGGCAAGTTCGACGCGGTCTTCCGCTCCCAGGAGCGAAATGGGTGGGGTGCTAGCACGCTCCAAGGCTTGATTGGGCTCTTCCGCGGGCTTCCTTATCAGACAATAAATCCCGAGTTCTTCAATATCGGGGGCTCAGGCGTAAATGTTGTTTCGCTCGTACGATGGGATTCGGAAAAACGGCGCGTGCTCGCCTCGGTTTCCGGTCCGCTGCACCGAGACCCCAAGCGTCGCTACCGCGTCAGCGCCGACCTGCGCAACGAGAACTGGGATATTCGCAACTCTTTTTCGGGATCAGCGCCTCTGCTTGCAGCACTCAACTTGCGCCGGGAGGCAGCGGCGGCAGAGATCACATCCTTCAGCACTGGTCGCTGGAACTGGTCCACGGGTGGGGAATTCTCTCATCGTGATTTCCGCAGTGTTTTGCCCGGTGTTGCACTAACCCCCGAACTGGTTCTGAACGGGTACCAGTTGAAGCACACGGCTCAATTCAACTACGAACTATGGCGAATCCCGGAACGACGATTCACAATCGAGAGCGGGACATCTTCACAGATCGGCCGAATCTGGTCGCAGCCAGCGCATGCCTTTGCCAAATTGCAGGGATCGCTCCTGTCACATTGGTATCCGCTTGCTCGGGGTGACGACTACGAAACACGCTGGCAGCTTCGCGCCGGAAGAACCTTCGGTGACCTTCCCTTTGACGAGCTTTTCATGTTCGGCATGGAGCGTGACAATGATCTGTGGCTGCGGGCACACATCGGGACTCGCAACGGCCGCAAAGGTAGCGCTCCTCTAGGACGAAACTATTTCTTGTCGAATTGGGAGATGGACAAGAACGCCTACGACAATGGGCTGTTCAACTTGAGGCTGGGTCCGTTTCTCGATACCGGCAAGATCACTCCGTCTGCCAGTCTTGGCTCGAAGAAGTGGCTCTGGGACGTCGGTGTCCAGGCAAACCTTCGCGTGCTCGGCGTGAGCGTCGGTGTGTCCTACGGAAAAGATCTGCGTTCGGGTAACAATGCTTTCTACACCACTGTGGGCAGATAGCGTTCCACGCGGGCACGAACGTGGTTATAATTTCTCGATATGAAAGCTCACACTTTACTCACCGTTGCACTTTCGGTTGCGGTTGGCGCAGTGCCGTTACTCAGCGCGCCCGAGGTAAACGAAAAAGTTGTCCATCTGAAGAATGCGAATAGCGAGAGCGTCGGAACAGCAAAGCTGATACCTGCAAAACAGGGCGTGAAGATCAGGTTGGATCTTACTAATCTTCCGCCCGGGGAACATGCTATCCATATTCACCAGAACGCGAAATGTGACGTGCCGGACTTCAAGTCTGCCGGGCCACACTTTAACGCGGATAACAAAAAGCATGGACTGCAAAATCCGGAAGGTCACCACGCCGGCGACATGCCTAATTTCACCGTCACGGAAAGCGGAACGGCCAAGCTCAACATTGAGAACAAGGATGTGGATCTCGGCGACGACAGCCATTCTCTGTTCAGCAACGGCGGGACCGCAATCGTGATTCACGCCAAGCCTGACGACATGAAGACCGACCCAGCCGGAAATGCCGGAGACCGGATCGCCTGCGGGCCCATAACGAAGTAGTTGCGAGCAGGGTGCCGTCCTCAGGAAAGACTTTGCCCATCGCGTAACCGCTTCGCACGGAGGTGGGATTGCCGCCTTGCACCTCCGTTCCCCACATTTCTTCAGCGACTGCACACCCTGCTGTCATAATCACTGGTTTATGACGCGTGCGACTGCGAGTGTAGCTTCAGACGACCGTTGGCTGCCCAAGTCCGTCCTCTGTCTTCGCGATTACAATGTCACCAAGTTCCTGCATGATGTTGTTGCCGGCGTCACTGTAGGTCTGGTTGCGCTGCCTCTGGCAATGGCCTTCGCCATCGCGTCGGGACTCACGCCCCAAGCCGGCATCTACTGCGCAGTAGTCACCGGTTTTTTGGTCTCGGCACTTGGCGGATCGAAGACCCAGATTGGCGGTCCGACCGGCGCCTTCGTAGTAGTGGTGGCCGGGATCGTCGCTGCCCACGGTGTTGACGGCCTGTTCATGTGCACCATGATGGCTGGCATCCTCCTGGTGATCATGGGAGCGACCGGCATGGGCTCGGCGGTGAAGTTCATACCCCGTCCCGTCGTGATCGGGTTCACCAACGGCATTGCGATTCTCATCGCCAGCACGCAGATCAAAGATTTCTTCGGCTTGCAGATCGACAAACTTCCAGGTGTGTTCTGGCTGCGCATGCAAACCCTTGCCGGCCACTTCCACACCTTGAACTATGTAGCGACCGCACTGGCCCTGGCTACTATTGCCATTTTGATCGTGTGCCGGATGGTCTCAAACCGCGTACCGGGCCCGATCGTCGCGCTGGTGGTGGGAACGGCTGCGGTTTTTGTTTTCAAGCTCCCCGTCGAGACTATCGCCACGCGCTTCGGCGGTATTCCCAGTGGCTTGCCGCATCTTGTCTTTCCCAAGTTTCATGCTGACTTGATACACGGACTGCTTGGTCCGGCCGTCACCGTCGCCATGCTGGGCGCGATCGAATCGCTGATGTCAGCTGTTGTCTCCGACCGCATGAGCAACGACCGGCACAATCCTAATGTTGAACTGATTGGGCAGGGCGTCGCCAATGTGGTGTCACCGTTATTTGGTGGACTGCCGGCTACGGGTGCAATTGCGCGCACCGCTACCAACATCCGTTCTGGGGCGCAATCTCCGCTGGCCGGCGTGATTCATTCGGCTACGCTAGTGTGCATTTTGCTGTTTGCCTCTCCACTGGTGAGCTTTGTTCCCATGTCGGTGCTAGCGGGGATTCTGATCGTCGTGGCCTACAACATGGGTGAGTGGCGCGAAATTCCCCAACTGCTGAAACTTACCAAAACGGATATCAGTGTGTGGCTCGTGACTTTCGCGCTGACGGTGTTTGCTGATCTTACAGTTGCGGTCGAGGCCGGGATGATACTGGCTGCGCTGCTGTTCATCAGCCGCGTGGCGAGTACAACTACTGTATCGCAGGTCACGGATGACTATGTCGAAGATGGCCGTGTACACATCCTTCAGGACAAGGACATTCCGTATTACGCGACCATCTTCCGCATTCACGGGCCATTTCTGTTCGGTGCCACCGATAAGATTTCCGTCGTCACTGAAAATATTTACGAACTGCCGCCAGTGGTGATCCTGCGCCTGCGCAACATGACCGCCATCGACGCAACTGGCCTCTTTGCCCTGGAGGAAGTCGCAAAACAGCTTCATGCCACAGGCCGTACGCTGATCCTCTGTGGAGCGAGAGAACAGCCTCTGAGGGTCATTCATCAAGCGGAGTTTGAGGACGTGATTGGAAACGAGAACATTTGCGCAAATGTGCAGCATGCCTTGCGCCGGGCTGAGGAAATATTCGAGAAGCTCGAAACCAGAGCCGCGGCAGCTACCAAGTAATGGTGTCTCGCGCCGCCAGCCCCCATGCCTCTGATCCGCTGATCGCTACCTGCCTGGGTTGCGACCGTGCCCTGGCCCATTTATAGTCTCAAACTGTGGTTCTTGGGGGTTCCCCATGAGAATGCTGCTCCACTGGGTACTGAGCGCACTCGCAATCTGGATTGTCTCCCGCGTAGTTCCCGGGTTCGTGGTGAGCGGTGCGGCCGCCGCCCTGATCGCCGCGCTGGTGATCGGGCTGGTCAATGCCACCCTCGGACTCTTCATCAAGATCATCACCTTCCCACTCACGGTTCTGACGCTTGGCCTCTTTTGGTTCGTGGTTAACGCCGTGATGATCGAACTGGCCTCAGTCTTCGTTCCTGGATTTCACATTCTGAGCTTCGCTTCCGCCTTCTGGGGAGGCATCGTGCTCAGCCTGGTGAATATGTTGTTGAAATGGCTGGTAATGCCAACGAGAGAGCGAGGCTAGTCCGGAACCAACATCTTTGCATGTGCAGAACAGCGGCGGCAACGTGTGAAAACCTGCGCTTCGTTTTGGCTGCAGCATTGCAATACAGGCAGAGACATTTGGATCGGTTTTCAGAGCTGCAGGATAGTTACGATCGCATTGCAGACGAATACTGCAAGCGCATCTTTGACGAGCTGGCTCACAAGCCACTGGACCGTCAATTACTCCAGAGGTTGGCAAATACAGTCAAATCAGGACCGATCTGTGATGTGGGATGTGGTCCGGGCCATGTCGCGCGCTTCCTGAAATCGTGCGAGGCTGACGTGTTCGGCATTGACTTGTCACCGCGCATGATCGAACTTGCTCGACGACTCACACCAGAAATTCAATTTTTTCAGGGCAACATGTTGTCGCTCGAAGTAGCGGATGGTTCCTGCGGAGCCATTGCCGCCTTCTACTCGATTATTCACCTCACACCTGAGGAACTGCCGAAGGCATTTCTGGAATTCAAAAGAGTGCTCCGGCCTGGCGGTACTCTGCTGCTCGCGCTCCACGTTGGAAAAGAAACCGTTCATGAGGACGAATTGTGGGGGTACCAGGTTTCGCTGGATTTAAGGTTCTTGGAATTGAGGGAGATCGAAGAGCAGTTGCATGCCACCGGCTTTCGTGTGCGGGAGACAATCGAGAGAGAAACATACGGAGAAGACGTGGAGTACCGAGCCGGCGCGCATACATTTTCGCTGAGAAACCGCAACTTAGAGGATGAGATCACCTAAGCATTTACAGATCACACGCCACCCGAAAGCCGTAATCGGCGTACTGGAACTCCGGTGGGATGCTGGAGCGGGCGGCGCAGCGGGCGACTTTGATATGGTGCCGCCACGACCCGCCGCGTGA
>QIAR01000347.1 GCA_003225595.1 Acidobacteriota bacterium
ATCTCGGTCATGCGCCTTCGCCTTATCCGCCATGCCACGCTCATCGTCGAATACAACGGCCACAAGGTGATCGTGGATCCCATGCTCGATGACGCAGGCGCGAGACCCGCCATCGAGAGTTCGCCCAACCCGCGCAACAACCCGCTCGTACCCCTGCCGATTCCGGCGCAAGAACTCTTGCAGAACGTGAAAGCTGTGCTCGTCACCCACACTCACAGCGATCACTGGGACGCAAACGCGGCCAAGCTGCTTCCCAAACAACTGCCGCTCTTCGGTCAGCCTGAAGATGAAAAGAAGTTCCGCGCCGCCGGTTTCGCCGCCGTCACTTCAATTCAAGACCCCCTCGTGTGGAACGGAATCAGGATCACACGCACCGGCGGGCGGCATGGCACTGGCGAGATCGGGCGGAAGATGGCGCCTGTTTCCGGTTTCATCCTGCGAGCCGAAGGCAAGCCAACTCTCTACATTGCGGGCGACAGCATCTGGTGCAGCGAAGTCCAACAGGCCCTGCGTGATCACCAACCCCACGTTATCGTGGTGAACGCCGGTGCGGCGCAGTTTCTGGAAGGCAATCCGATCACGATGACTGCCGATGACGTCATCAACGTTTGCCAAAGCGCGCCCGAGGCGCAGGTGGTTGCCGTCCACATGGAAGCGATTAACCATTGCCTTCTCACCCGCGCCGACCTCGCGTTCCAACTCGAGGCTGCCCGGGCTAGTAAGCAGGTGGCGATTCCTGAGGATGGCGAGTGGGTAGAGCAGCTTGTCACATGAATATGTTCAACCACAGCATTACCTCGGGGCTGAACCCGACTCTTAGTTAAGGGCTGCGCGGCATGGCCCATGTAGATGATGTGGAAGGCGAAGACCAGCGCAGCGCCGTTAGGAAAGCTTGTGAAGGTATGAAAATTTCTGTCACGGCAATTAGAAAGCGAGAACTCGATGAGCAGGTTAAGACGGCATTCGGAAATGCGGCCAGCCGAGTGCAGCGCAGGATCTCAAGGCGGGAAGTTCTATCGGCCCACCTTGGACCAAGGATCACAAGACTGCGCACTTGCCGCTTCCATGATTCTGGGGCGCGAGGAGACTGTTGCTTCTCCCCGTGCCGCTCGGAAGAGCTAGACTATCGGCCACTCACGGCCAGCGTTGCGAGCCGTGTAGCACTCTCGCAATTTCCACGGCTGCTGCCTTTACCCGATAAACCGCGATGAATGGGAGGGGAGACAACACCAACTCACGAGTGTGCTTGATTCGGCCCGGACGCCCGCGCTTGGGAAATGATGCGAGTGAGGCAATGCCCTCATCTATGGCATGTGCCACCCGTTCACCCGCGGAAGGATTCTGCTTGCGTATGTACTCGACAATCGCTGCAAAATCGGCGGCAGCCTGGGGCGACCAGCGAATCTTCATTTGGAGCTAAGGATACGCTCCATCTGGCGGCGAACTTCCTCGTGCGAAACGGACTTGCCCTGGTCTAAGGAGGCAAGTCCTTTCTCCACCTCTTGCCTGAACCATTCGTCGTGATCGAGGTAGTTGGCCACCAACTCCTGGACGACTTGGCTCGCTCCCTTTCCCGTTTGCGAGGCGATTCGGTTTAGCTTCGCCTCCAGTTCCGCTGCAAAAGAAATTTCCATGCTGTCATTGTAGGCGGATCAATCTAGACCGCCAAGCAGAAATGTGGCTGTCCCCAGGTCTCTAAACCCGCGAGTTATCCGGTCTTTCGTCCGGCAAGACCAACGGGTGCACTGAATTCGTGTGTCGATCCAGCGCACGCTAGTTTCCGTCTGCGTTGTTATGCTCTTTGCAAATTACGAAGCTGCTGGCGTCCCGGTCCATGAAATAGCAAAACGTCATCCAATGGTGCTTGCCGAAAACATCGTCATACTTAACTAATCCGTGAAGATACAATAAGCGCTCGCCGGCAATGACGACATCGATATCTCTCTGCGAAAGCGGTCGTCCTCTTGTGGTATCAAAGTTGATGTGTGTGTCCCCACCCGCCGTAAGCAATCCTCGACTATTTCGTTCCGGTGGTGATGCCGCTTCAGCTGAATATCTGAAATCAACCTTCTCACCGTTACGAGCAACAGCGAAATTGCTGACGATGGTGAGCTTCTTGGCCGGAGTTTTGCCCGTATTCGTGAAACCAACAGAGATGAGGACCGGCTGTCCAACCTCAAGCTTACTTGCCTTCACGTCGCTGATACCAATCCATGCACGCCGCTCGAGCCGGGATACGGCTTGCATAGCTCTAATATGGGCTTCGGATGCACCGGCAAATCGCCTTGCGGCTTCTGCATTGGCGCTCGTGCTATTGGCAATACTCTGCAGATTCCTGGCTTGGTTCTTCGAGGCTTCCACCAGATCGTGAGTCTCGGCGGACCCAGCCTTCATCTCGTGCAGCTGATACCACATAATCGCCGCTTGGCCAAAAAAGATGGTACCAGTGATCACCGCAACAAGAACTCCTCCTTTCGTCAACCCAATCATTCGTCGCTCAAAGCTTGACATGCGCTGTTCTAATTGATCGCCACTCATAGGATTACTCCTGTGTCGAGCCTTAACCCTTACGTTCGGGCATCGACAACAGATTCGGATTCGGGAGTGAAGGAAAAGCAGAGCGAAAGATGCCTCCGAATCACATTCGCAACGAGGGCCGAGGTGCCGTCACTACAATCCTGCGAATGTTGCTTGAGTCATCCCCGATCTTACTATGGCGCGCCCCGAGCACCAACCGTACTCGCGCCGAATTGCACACGAAACGGTTGGGGGCTGTCCCACCTTTTCCCGTGGGGATTTTGATCGAGGCTGCCCCATCCTTTCGCACTTTTTGCGAAAGCATGGGCGGAGTTGTGGCCATATCATGACCGGCACTCTGGTTGCGGATTACAAATCGCTGACCTCTCCCACCCATCGAAAACCGCGATGGGTGGGGCAGCCAAGGTGTGTTTCGTGCCTCGAGGAAGGGTGGGCCACCCCCCAAGCACAGTGGTATAAGTGGGTAGGCGTTGACAGCCATAATTTTGCCCCCCTTGTGAGATCTTTCTCGTGATGACGCCGAAAGCGCTCGAGATAACGTCCGCTATACTCGGTCTTGTATCTGGCATGTGCTTGTCCCTTGGCGTGTTGAGCCCTGGATTCGTTCGCGCTACGGGTCTCCGCTTGGCTGAAGGGATGCTTGCCAAGCCTCGGAGCCGCCTTCTTCAGCTCGCCCATGGCAAGACATTTCATCCAAGCAAGGACGTTTTTGAGGAGTGTGTCGTCGAGTTTTGGGTGTCCCTGCTTACAGCCACCGCTGCCCTCTGCCTCACCGTAGGAGTGCTCGTCGGCCTCTCTGGCTGGGCATTTGCGATCAGCCATCGTCTAGGTTATTCCGGACTGCGCTGGGTCTCCGCCGCAGGTGGTCTAGTGGCCGTAGGGGCGGCACTCGATCTAACGCAGGCCCCGTCCACGTTGCTCAAGTCGAACAGCTTCTTCCTGAGGCTGGCTGGGCGTGCGCTCACGGTTGTCAAATTTGTTGGCCGTGGATCCTTTCCCGTATGGTGCGTCTGTTTTAGGATTCTGTCGGTATTCACCATGCTACTCCCGCAACTTTGGGATCGGACTCTGAAAGCCGTTCACGCACGAAGGTCTGAATGGAGCTACGCATTCACTGGCGTCGTGTTGTTGGTCGTCAGCTTCGTCCTCCAGATCATTTCGATCGCGAGGAGCCCTTGAACTTGGTGCCCGGCTGGCCCGTCCAAAGCTTTGCTTGGGCGGGGATTTTCTGCGGGTGGGCGCATCCTCACCGTAAGAAAGATCCCAGCTTGCTGCCTCTTCCGCGCCGTCCACTGCGACTCGATCTCCGGACCGGCTTCACTGCTCAGGCAGTGGCGAAAGCTGCTCCAAGCCGGTTGGGTCAAAGTAGTTAATCGAAGATGTTGGGAAATCCAGAGAGCAGGTCCCCTTCGACTTCCCCTTCGACTGCGCTCGGGGCTTCGGCAAAACAGGGCAGGCTCTCCACTCCGCAAGATCATCCACTTTGCGAATGACCATGCTTCCGGTCGGGATGACAGGTTTTTAGGACCATAACCGGCCCGGCTGAAGAGGCTGCTGAAAAACTCCGAAAAGCAGATTCCTCACCGGCTGAAGCCGATTCGGAATGACAAGAATAAAGGGCTTGATCGCACCCTTCGGCTTCCCCTTCGACTGCGCTCAGGGCTTCGGCAAGACAGAGCAGGCTTAAAGTCGTGCCCTTCGCAAAATATGCAGTGGGCCGGAGTTTTTCAGCAGCCTGAGAAGCCGGGCCCTGTCACAGCGATTGCATGGCTTGCGCCTACGTGCCACGCTCGGGCTCGCTTACCAGCAGGTGCACATGTTCCGGCACCACCACGTATCCGTATACGCAAAGACCGTACTGCTGTCGAACTCGTTCCAGCGCGGATTCGAAGTTAGTACGGGAGCTGACGCTTCCGAAGTTTGGCCGTATGCGATAGCAGCTGAAGGTGAGGAAGTGAAGCTGACCAGAGTCGTGGAAGCGCTTCAGTCCCCAAGGAATGGGAGGAGGCTAGCTCCGCAACTGGGCTGAAGTCTGTGAACGGTGAACAACCCCGCCCAAGCAAAGCTTGGACGGGGCAGCCGAGAGATCAACTGACGAGACTCGTGGAAGCGCTTCAGTCCCCAAGGCGTGGGAGGAGGCTATCTCCGCAAC
>QIAR01000348.1 GCA_003225595.1 Acidobacteriota bacterium
TGGCCCAGAGTGGAGATTGAACCTTCTCACGGATGGACTCGGCGAATCTTGGCGCGTCACGCAGTGCGGCATGAAGGCCTTCCCGACCGAAGGACTGACGCATACGCCGATCTCCGCCGTGCTCGATTTGGTGAAAGAGAACGATCTGCATCCTGACCAAGTGGAGAAGATTCAGATTCGCTCGTTGGCACGGGCGGCGGATATTCTTTCGGACCCCAGCAAATACGATCCACGCACGAAGGAGACCGCGGATCATTCACTGCCATATGTGATCGCAGCAGCGCTCGCCGAAAGACAAGTGACGCCCGCGCAGTTCACAATGGAAAAGATCATGGATCCGAAAATCCGGGCGCAATTACAGAAGGTCGAAGTCGTGGCGGATCCGGAGATCGAGAAGGTGTTTCCGGCGCTGCAGCGCGTGATTGTAGATATCATGAGCACGGATGGGCGGGCGTTCACCAAGCAACTCGATTATCCCAAAGGGGACCCGCGCAATCCGCTCACCGATCAGGAACTTGAAGAGAAGTTCGCCGCACTGGCTGAAGGCGTCCTGTCGTCGAGGGCGCAGCAAAGGCTGAAAGATGCAATCTGGAATCTGGAAAAGATCGACTCAGTGAGCAAGCTGATGGGGCTCATGAAAGCGGATGTGCGGGGGAAGAAGTCGGTGCACGTACAGGTTGGCAAGGCGAAGGGCAAGACGAAGAAGCGGCGGCGTTAAAGGAGTTCACCATGGGCCAGACCACCGTTGAAAAAATCGCGGAATCGCATCTTGCCGAAGGACCGAAACGGCCGCTGCGCACCGGAGACTTCGTCTCCATTCGCCCGCACCACGTTATGACGCACGACAACACGTCGGCGGTGATGAAGAAATTTCAGGCCATTGGCGCGAAGAAGATTCACGATCCCAAACAGCTCGTCTTCGCCCTCGATCATGATATCCAGAACAAACAGGACGCCAACCTGGCCAAATACCGTGCCATCGAGGCTTTCGCCAAGCAGCACGGTGTGGATTTTTATCCAGCGGGCTCCGGCATCGGGCACCAGATCATGGTGGAGCGCGGATATGTCGAGCCAGGATCTTTCGTCGTTGCTTCAGATTCGCATTCGAATATGTATGGCGCGCTGGGTGCGGTGGGCACGCCGATCGTGCGAACCGATGCCGCAGCCGTTTGGGCAAGAGGCGAGTTCTGGTGGCAGATCCCGCGCTCGATTCAGGTAGTTCTGGATGGCGAACTCCCGCAGGGTGCAACCGGCAAGGACGTGATCATCACCCTGTGTGGGCTCTACAACCACGATGAAGTCCTGAACGCTGCTGTCGAGTTCACCGGGCCCGGCGTGGCGAGCCTTTCCATGGATGCGCGGCTTTCGATCTCGAATATGACCACAGAGTGGGGGCCGCTGGTGGGCTGGTTTCCGGTCGACGAGATCACGATTGCGTATCTCGGAGGAGTGAAGCAGCGACTGGCAGCGATGGGAATCGAGCGCTTCACCGATAAAGACATTGATGACTGGCAAAAGAATCCGCTGCGGCCTGATCCAGATTGCGTATACGCTGCACAAATCATTCTCGACCTCGGCCAAGTCACGCCGCATGTATCGGGCCCCGATACAGTGCAGGTCATGCAACCGCTGGCCGAAATGGAAAAGAAGAAAGTCGCGATCCAGAAAGCCTATCTACTCTCCTGTGTGAACTCACGGCTGGACGACCTCGAAGCGGCGGCAGAAGTTCTGAAGGGGAAAAAGGTCGCTCCAAGCGTGAAATTCTATCTGGGCGCCGCCAGTAAATGGGTACAGGAGGAAGCCGAGAAACGCGGGATCTGGCAGATTTTGCTTGACGCGGGCGCCAATCCTCTTCCTGCTGGTTGTGGCCCCTGCATCGGCCTCGGTGTAGGACTGCTCGAGCCGGGCGAGGTCGGCATCTCGGCAACGAATCGCAATTTCAAAGGGCGCATGGGCTCGCGCGATGCGCAGTGTTATCTTTCCAGCCCAGAGGTAGTTGCGGCGTCGGCGCTCGCAGGTTACATTCGCGGTCCGCAAGAGGTTGGCGATCGCGCACCGGCGCGCAACTTTCGTGAGTTCGCGGCACACGATGGACCGAGTGCAGAGAAGATCGAAATCCTTCCAGGTTTTCCAGATCGCGTAAAAGGGCGTCTTGTGTTCATGCCTCAAGACAACGTCAACACCGATGCGATCTACGGCAAGGACTACACCTATCGCGACGACATGACTCCGGAAATGATGGCCAGGGTCGTGATGGAGAATTACGATCCGCAGTTTGCCTCGCGCACACGGGAAGGTGATGTGGTTGTGAGCGGTTTCAATTTCGGTACAGGATCGAGCCGCGAGCAGGCAGTGACGGCGCTCAAAGCCAAAGCAATTCCTCTGGTGATTGCGGGCAGCTTCTCACAAACATATCTCCGCAATGCCTTCAACAATGGCTTCCTGTGTATTGAGGTTCCTGAACTGGTGAAGCGCTTGCGGGAGCAGTTCGCCAAAGAAATTGCGACGAAGGAGAAGACAATTATTCCAGGCGAGGATATCGATATCGATTTTACATTGAGCACGATTCACTGGCGCTTAGAGACGTTCCCATTCCCTGCGCTGGGGAGCGTGCCGCAGTCGCTGGTGATCGCTCAGGGGGTGGAGAACCTGGTGGCAAGGCGGTTGGGCCTGGCGTGAGACTCGATGCCGCTGTTTACGGTTGTCATAGATTACCAACGCGGGCGAGGGCGCCCGCGCCACACGAGCATCAGGGGGGAATTGCATTCATGGCGAAATACACGGTGGTCAGCATGCCCGGCGATGGGATCGGGAACCAGGTTTTGCCCGAGGCATTGCGCGTGCTGAATGCGGTTGGATTCGATGCGCAGTACATCCACGCTGATATCGGCTGGGAGTGCTGGATCAACGACGGCAATGCCCTCCCGCAGCGCACCATAGAGCTGCTCGCGAAGCACAAACTCGGCCTGTTCGGCGCGATCACTTCGAAGCCGAAGAAGGAAGCCGATGGAGAATTGAAGCCTGAGTTGCGGGGCAAGGGCTACTCGTACTTCAGTCCGATCGTGGCCATGCGCCAGAAGTTCAATCTTGATACTTGCATCCGCCCCTGCATTTCGTTTCCCGGGAATCCGCTGAACTTCATTCGCAAGAAAGTTGACGGCGGCTACGAGGAGCCGTACGTCAACGTCGTTGTGTTCCGGCAGAATACGGAAGGGCTCTACGCGGGCGTGGAATGGACGAATCCGCCGGACGGGATGCGGGCGGCGCTTGCCACTCATCCCAAATTCACACCATTTGCCGGCACACCAGGTCCGGACCTCGCCGTATCAGTGCGAATCATCACACGCAATGCCGCGCATAAAATCACCAAGGCGGGATTTGAGTGGGCAAAGAAGTTTGGCTATAAGTCTGTGACTATTTGCGAAAAGCCGAACGTACTGCGCGAGACCTCGGGCATGATGGAGGAAGAAGCGAAAAAGGTTGCGAAAGAGTATCCCGGGATCGCGCTGTGGTCCACCAACATTGACGCGCAGACCATGTGGCTGACCAAGAATCCGGAAGATTACGGGGTAGTAGTGGCCTCGAATCTGTTCGGTGACGTTATCTCGGACGCATTCGCCGGTCTGGTCGGCGGGCTTGGATTTGCGGCGTCAGGAAATATCGGCGATGAAGTGGCGGTGTTTGAGCCGACGCACGGGTCGGCACCCAAGTATGCGGAGTTGAATCCGCCGATCGTGAATCCGATGGCGATGCTTCTATCCGCGGTCATGATGCTGGAGCATGTGGGCGAGATGGACAAGGCAAAGCGAATGCGAGAGGCCATTGCCGCGGTAGTGAAAGAAGGCAAGGTGCGCACATACGACATGATGCGGATATCGGGCGGCGCGAAGTCGATCAGCAAGGGTGCGGCCAGCACGAAACAGATGACAGATGCGATCTTGGGAAAAATTGAACCAGCCCGGGACACGAATAGCGCTACTCGCGTCGTGCATTGATGTCCCGTGCACGAGTACATCGGACTCGCGATCGCTCGCCCAGGTTCTTCGCTTGTAACACCGGCGAACTCAGGATGACAAGGAACGTGCAATGAGTAGTTCCCAACAAACCAAAACGGCTGTGCGCCTCGCCGAGGCTGGGCACTGGGGCAAGGACATCCGTTCCGACCTGCACGTCTCCCTTGAGCCGCGCCCATCGGGCGGGCTGGAGATCACGCTGGAATCGCGTGTCTTACCGTATTACGGCACTGCCATCCAGGCGCAGACACGGGAAGTGCTGGAGAAACTGGGCGTCGAGCACGGGCAAGTAGCGATCCATGATGAGGGTGCGCTACCCTTCGTGATTTCTGCCCGGATTGAAACTGCAGTGAAACGCGCCGGACTGGGGTCGGCGAAGAAGGTGCTGCCTGAAAAAGTATTGCTTCCCAATGCTTCTCCACGCGACCGGTTGCGGCGCTCGCGACTTTATCTGCCAGGATCAGAACCTAAGTACTTCATCAATGCCGGCCTGCATGGACCGGATGCAATCATCCTTGATCTGGAAGACTCGGTGCACCCCTCGGAAAAAGATGCGGCGCGAATCCTGGTGCGTAACACCCTGCGGTCGGTCGATTTCGGCGGGTGTGAGCGCATGGTTCGCATCAACCAGTTGCCGCTCGGGCTGGAAGATCTGGCGGAAGTAATTCCGGAACAGCCGGACTTGGTACTAGTTCCCAAGGTGGACCATCCCGCTCAAATCGCGGAAGCCGCTCGCATAATCGACGAACTCGAACTGCGGCACGGTATTAGCCGAACGATCTGGCTGATGCCAATCCTCGAGTCAGCACTGGGAATAGAGAATGCGTTCGCCATTGCGGCCGCGAGCTCCAATGTGGCCGCGCTCACAATTGGGCTCGAGGATTACACCGCTGATCTAAATGTCACGAAGACGGCGGACGGGCGAGAGTCGTTGTACGCGCGCACACGCCTGGTGAATGCCGCGCGGGCCGTGGGGATTCAGGCGATTGATTCTGTGTTCGGCGATGTGGGCGACATGGAAGCGTTGCGGGAATGGGCCGAGAATTCTCGGGCCCTGGGATTCGAAGGCATGGGATGCATTCACCCGCTGCAGATTCCCGTGATCCACGCGGCATTTGCGCCATCGCAGACAGAGATCGAGAAGGCGCAAAGAATTGTCGCGGCATTTGAAGAAGCGCAGCAGCGTGGGCTGGGGGTAGTGAGCCTGGGATCGAAGATGATTGATCCGCCGGTGGTGCAGCGTGCGCAGAAACTAGTGGCGCGAGCGAAGAGGAT
>QIAR01000350.1 GCA_003225595.1 Acidobacteriota bacterium
TGGCAGCAGAATCGTCGTGCTCACTTCGTGTATCAGAAATAGGTCGCTCTCGGGCGGCGGGCGTGCGTGTTGGATGCCCGTCGCTCGTTATGGCAGGTTACAGGTCGCAGGTAGCAGCTCGAAGTGGTGCCGGGAACCTGCAATACGCGACCTGTTACCTCAGGCTGGACACTCGGGAGACTTTTGGCATCCAACGGAATTGAATATGAAAATCCAACCATCTTTCACTATTCGACCTCTGACTACTCTTGTCCTGTTCGCCGCTTATTGGTTGAGCGCAACCCCCGCTTGGGGCGCGAACAAGGAAATGGTCCAACTGCAAACGCAAGTGCAGCAATTACAAGAGCAGATGTCGCGCATGCAGCAGGCCTTTGACGAACGCATGGGCGTCATGAAGAACTTGGTGGAACACGATACTGACGCGGTGAACAAAGTCTCCGCCGCGCTCGCCAACTTGCAGGCAACTCTGGAGAAGCAGCAGGCGGATTCCGGAGGACGAACGGACCAGGTCTCGGGCCAGATTCAAGCGCTCAACGACACCATGGACGAGCTGAAGGTGCGTCTGACCAAGCTCAGCAAGCAGTTGGAAGACATGCAAGCGGCGCAGCAGAACCTCGCCTCGCAGCAGGCTCAGTCGCCCGCGCAGACGCCACCGCCGCAAGCGCCACCGCCGGAGGTGCTCTACAACAATGCTATTCGCGATTACAACGGAGCCAAGAACGACATCGCTGCGCAGGAGTTCTCCGATTACATCAAGGCTTATCCCAATACTGAGCTGGCGGGAAACTCATATTTTTATCTGGCGGAAATTCAGTTCCGGCAGGGCAACTACCAGCAGGCGGTGCAGAACTACGATGAAGTGTTACAGAATTTCCCAGGCGGCAACAAAGCGGCAGCAGCGCAGCTCAAGAAAGGGTTCGCATTGATCGAACTCGGGCAAAAGAATGCCGGCATCCAGGAGCTACGTCACGTTGTCCAGCGCTACCCCCGCACGAATGAGGCCGTGCAAGCCCGCGAGAGGCTGCAAAAGTTGGGAGTAGGTGTGTCAACCGCATCTAAGCCGTCGGCAGGTCGACCGCAGTAACACAATTGCTGATTGCTGGTTTTCGATTGTTGATTGAAGAGATGGCGTATCTAGTTGGAGACTCGGAAGCTAATCCGCTTTCCCGATCTCCAGTGTCCTCAAGCAGTACTTGATTTCCGCTGTGACCTCATTGATCCGCATGCCGTTCTGCACCATCAGCTTGCAGGAGATCGCGGCGCGAGTTGGTGTGGCCTCCCCGAGATCGAACGTCACGCGGCAGTATTGACAATCTTCATTCCAGCAGAAGCGGCCATAGGAAACCTGCTCCGGAGGCAGATACTGGAAGCAGCGCAGAAGCGGGTTGTTCTCCGGAACCTCAAATTCCTTGCCGAGTATTGTGATTCTCACCAGCCGCAAGAACGGCCGGAAGAGAGTTCCTGGAGCAGTCATGTCCGCGATTTTATGGCAGGCGCGGCGAACCGAAAAAAACG
This sequence comes from Acidobacteriota bacterium, assembly GCA_003225595.1. Classification (GTDB taxonomy): domain Bacteria; phylum Acidobacteriota; class Terriglobia; order Terriglobales; family Acidobacteriaceae; genus Gp1-AA124. Next base: position 1,516 of record QIAR01000350.1, read on the forward strand.
AAGGTGGTTGAACCGGCGGGGAGAGCCCGGTCAACCACCTCTCGGGAATGGCCGCCGACCGAGGGTTTCGAACCCTGGGGTTGCGGCCAGAAATCATTTTTAGCCTTTATGCTCTCAAAGCCTAGGCAGTACGGCGACGGTGATGACGACGGTGCTTGCGGTGCACTTTGTGACGGGCATGATGCACTCTCAGCTTCCCTTCCCAGAGCCGTGGGGTTGTCGCCATCATTGCCGAACCCGGTGTCCCTACGCCTGAAGGTGTGGTTGGCGCCTGTCCCCAGGAACTGATGGTGAACAACAAGGCCCCAGCAATTGCCAGCACCAAACTACGCATGCGCACGCCTCCTGTGAACTTCCTTACGTTCCCTTGCTGACAATCTAAACCCTTTGCCTGAGGAAAAGTTTCGGCGTAGGCTAACCGAAGTAGGCAAGTTTGGTTCCCTGCCTGCGTTCGCAATGGGAGCGATTGATGACGTTTTCGAAAGACTCTTCAAAGGATCAGGACCGCGGAAAGGGCGCAGTGGAGCAGGACGAGCGGAGTCAATCCGGTAACACTTCCCTAAACGGTCAGCTCGGACATCGGGACGCCGACCCACTGATCAAGGCTGCAGATACCGACTTCCCAGAACCCGGCGAAAATCCGGAGCACACCGGGGAACCGGAAAAGCGGAAGAATTTGGATGACGTTACGTAAGCTAGCTGCGGAAGCCAGTGTCAGTTGTTTCCAGAACAAAAAGTCGCGCGGCGCTCTTGCCATCTAAGCGGCCTTCTTTCGGCTGCCGTGAACCATAGAGGCACGGATTGTGCCTGATTAGCCCTCTCCAAGAAGTAAGTCTATTGACATCGTATGTCAGCAGTATGAAACTGCTTCGATCACACCAGGAGATGATCCTCGGAGCAAATCCGATGTACTGGATGATCACAAATCGCAATGCTAAATCCGATGGCTTTGGGGATGAGTCTTCCAAGATGACGTTCTGGAAGAACGAGTCGGACAACGTCGATGATCTTGCCGCCTGGAAGTCGATGAGCGCGGACGAGTTCCGGCAATCGGTGGTACAAGTAGCTGACACATTTGCCGACCCGATTTCGACTCCCAGCGAAGATCAGAAGCACGTCACCATTTTTGTCCACGGCTTCGATAACAGCTGGTCATCTGCTGTCCAACGATACGGTCGCATTGTGGAAAATCTTTTCAGCGGCCCCGAATCGCTTGGTTTGTGCATATTGTTTACCTGGCCTTCAGAAGGCTCCCCCATTGGCTATTATCCCGATCGCTCGGAAGCGCGAAAATCGGCTGAGGACTTCGCCGACGTGCTGAGCTCGCTCTATGACTGGATGGCCATGAAGCAAGCCCAAGCTGCCCAAGACCCCAAGCAGGCGTGCAAAGCCAAGACTTCGGTGATCGCCCACAGCATGGGCAACTACGTCGTCGAAAACGCCATGAACTTTGCCTGGACGCGCAAGAATCGTCCGCTCTTGATGAGCCTGATTAACCAGTTTGTGATGGTTGCAGCCGATGTTGACAACGATATGTTTCGCGCCGGTGATACGGTTCAGCATGGCGACGGGGAAGGCATTGCCAATCTGTCATATCGCGTCAGCGCCATGTATTCAGGAAGGGATTCCGTGCTCGGAACCTCGGCTGGGCTGAAGCACTTCGGAAAGCGGCGGCTGGGAAGAAGTGGCCTCGATCACAATTGTCCGGTTCCCGACAATGTGTGGGACATCGATTGTTCAAAGTTGATTGATCAGCGCGTTAACGGCATGGAGGTTCACAGCGCGTACTTTCAAGAACCTAAGTGCTACGACCTGATGAGATCGCTCTTGAAGGGAATTGATCGCAGTGTGCTGATCGACGCAGGGGCCGCACCTCCGGCTTTACCGAAGATGCAAGCGGTGTAGGACTCTCTTACCGCAACTCCTCCATGACCTGTTCGAGCACTTCGCGGCCTGGGCGAACCGCCGATTCCGGCAGCGTCGTCAACGGGTGCTCTGTCATGTTCAGCATCTCGATGAAATTTGGCGCCTGCGTATTCACGTAGAACACGCCGGTGAGTATTTCCCCCTTCTCATGGGCTTCCATCAAACGCTTGATAGACTGAACCTTGTCGGTGGGATCGTAATCTTCTTCCAATTTGCGCAATCGAAGCCGTGAGCCATCATGCATGGTAACTTCGACGGTTGTGCCCGCATCATATTCCACGTCGATTTCTTCGAATGCAGGGACGAGATTGATATCCTGCAGCGGCTCGTCATGATCTTTCGTGTATTTGTATGACTTCGTGGAGCCCTCGTGATCGTTGAAGGTCACACAGGGCGAAACCACATCCAGCATCACCGTGCCGTGGTGTGCGATCGCAGCTTTCAACATACTATGCAGCTGTTTCTTGTCACCGGAGAAGGAACGGCCCACAAAAGTCGCGCCTAGCTGCATCGCCAGCGCACAGGTGTCAATTGGCGGGAGATCGTTGATGACGCCGGTTTTGAGCTTCGAGCCAAGATCAGCGGTCGCGGAGAATTGGCCTTTTGTGAGACCGTACACGCCATTATCCTCAATGATGTAAATGATCGGCAGATTACGACGCATCAGGTGCACGAATTGCCCAACGCCGATCGACGCGGTGTCACCATCGCCACTGACGCCCAAAGCCAATAGGCTACGATTTGCCAGCATCGCACCGGTAGCGACTGACGGCATGCGGCCGTGCACGGCATTGAAACTGTGCGAACGGCCCATGAAATAGGCTGGA
>QIAR01000349.1 GCA_003225595.1 Acidobacteriota bacterium
CCGTCGATCGTGACATCCGTCGCGTTTGCAGTCACCCTGACTTGGGAGACTACGAACGCGACGGATGTCACGATCGACGGCATTGGGGCAGTTAAACCCACTGGCTCACAACAGGTGACGCCGACCGATTCGACTACTTACCACCTCGTCGCAAAAGGCGCAGGTGGGACCCAAGAGGCTACGGCACGCGTTACGGTGAGCGGGCCGCCACCGGAAGCCGCTGCACCCTCGGCGACCGAAGAGGAATTATTCTCGCAAAGCGTCAAGGACATCTTCTTCGATTACGACAAAGCCGATATCCGTCCGGATCAGCGGTCAGCGCTGCAAGGAGATGCTCAGTTCCTCAGCCAGCACTCGAATATTCAATTCACGGTTGAGGGACACTGCGACGAGCGCGGGTCCACTGAGTACAACCTGGCA
>QIAR01000297.1 GCA_003225595.1 Acidobacteriota bacterium
TCAATAATCGTGCCACTGATTGCCGTCGAGGCCGACGTGAGCGAAACCTCGCCAGCATGCAGCACCGGCTTGAGCCGGTATTTACCATTGCCCTGGAACACGATGGACGCACAGGCGTTGAAATCAAGGTTGAGGTCTTTGGTTTCGCCTGACCCTACGACAAACTTCCCACCTGCGATCTGGCCCGAGGGGACTTTGATACCAGTCTGCGTTTCAGAAGATAGCTGAAGAGACAGTGGCGTGTTCAAGGGGTCACTGGTGAGCATGACGCAGTTGGATGCGATCCCACACTTGTTGTTGTTAACGTTTATGCCGTCTATCGCCAGGAAAACTAGCAACTGCTGATACGTACCCGGCTGAATTCCTGTAGAACCAAGCATTGCGAGAAAGCACTGGTTGGCTACTCCCAGCAGGTCCACCTGCGCTGGATTGTTCTTGAGGCCAGGAGCCAGGTGCACCCATCCCGCATCGTTATCGGACGCATCTGCACTCTGGTGGATCTGGACATCCGTAATGGTCACATAAATGTGGCTGAACGGCCCCTGTGGGGCCTTGCACGTAGGCGGATCGCTGAGGCTCAGGTTGACAGTCCCGGGCTGGGTGGAACTCCCACCACAGCTTATGAGAAAAATTGCGGCCAAGATGATTGTCGAGATGAAGCCAACACATGTCTGCCAACGCATACTGATCGGTCCTCCGGGAAGTGTGAGTCCTTATCTCTTCATTGCATCAAATGTGGGCACCGGCTGCATGTTACGAACGGCCAATTCGAGTACACACCTGGAAGGGCACTGCGGATAGGATCAATGGGTGAAGGGAAAAAACACAACTTTTCGCGGGTCGGAATTTCGGTGAAGCCGAAGCTCTTGTCGAGGTCCTACAATCTACTTCGTATCACTTCAGTCCCTCGACCAGGTAAAGGTCGGCAAGCATGCGGTGATATCCGAACACGCAAGTTTTGGCGTCGGGTGTCATGAGGATGGGGCCAATGGTTTCGACCCCGGCGGGATCGGATGGCATGAGTTGCTTCCAGAGACTGCGCTGCCCTGTCTGCACATCGAGTCGATCGACACGGGCTGGCAGTTCTCCCGGCTGATAAACGTAAAGGGAACGGCCGTCCGAGCTCCAAGTGATCGGCTGCTCCCCGGGGTTGAGTCCGGGAATAACGCGGGGCTCGCCACCCGCAAGAGGATAGAGGTACCCCTTGTGGTCCGGACCGATCCCAGCCACCCACTGAGAGTCGGGGGACACGACAAATGCGGTGCCATTCACGCCTTCCGGCGTAATCGCCTGGCTCTTGCCAGAAGCAGGCTCGTAGACATATAGTCTTACACCCTTACCCGGCTCATTCCCTGAAAACAGGATGCGCTTCCCGTCAGGAAACCAATGCGCCCACGAGTGATTGACCTTGTCGTTGGTCAGATCCTTGGCTTCCCCGGCGCCCGTGGTCAGCAACTTGAGCTGGGAGGGCGAATCCTGTGTCTGGGCAATCACCGATTTCCCGTCCGGTGACAAGGCCACCGCTCCACCTTCCCCGAGCAGGACAGCGGGGGAGCCGTCGGTCTTGCGAATGTACACTGCATAGGACAGCCCGCCGGACTTCGAGTACGCCAGAGAGCCTCCGCCGCCCTCCTCATCAAATAGCAGGGTCTTGCCATCCGCCGAAAGCTCTGCTGGATAGGAGTAGTCGAGCCAGGAAAGATCGCGTTGCCTGGGCTCACCGGCAATAGTCCCCACCAGCTCACGCCGCCAGCTGGCGCGCATCATCAATACCCGGCCGTCCTTCCAGATGTCGAAAAGCATCAATGCGCCGGGCAGGCGCAATACCATCCGCTCCTTCCCATCCAATGAGACCGCGTAGAGTGTCCGATCCACGCCAGACTTACTGGCTGTAAACCAGATCTCTTTGCTGTCAGGTGACCATGCGAGCCCCTGAATCGTGTACCACTCACCCGAGAGAGTCTTCTTGTTGCCTGCAAGATCGATGACAGAGAGCGAACCGCTGTCATCGCCCTGAATAGGATGGTCGATAAACGCGATCCGGTCTCCTTTGGGGGAAACACGCGGGTGGCCGATCCAGCCGCCGGTCTGGTACAGCGGCTTTCCGATCGGGTATTCCAGCCGGTTCCGGCCGCCGAAATCACGCACTACGGCAAGGCCGCTTCCATCCGCTGACCAGTCGGCCCACTGCGCCTGCTCCAACACTTCGCGCGGGGCGCCACCAACCAGCGGCGCACGCGCCAGGGTCCCCATGTTCACCCAGGTACCGATGGCCTTACTGTTCAGCAGGACGGCCATCTCCGAGGCGGAGGATACAGATACCAGCTGGGTTCGGCTGAGCCCCATGGAACGCGCCTCGGGAGCTTCGGGGCGCGCGGTAAACACATCTACTGGACTGCCTTGCCAGGCGGCGCTGTACAGAATCGTTTGCCCATCCGGAGCAAAGCGTGCAGAACGGATGCTCCCGCGTCGGAAAGTGAGCTGTCGATACATCGGCGGCGGCAACGGCGGCTTCGAAAACAGCAGCTTGCCTGCATACACACCCGCACCCAGCAACAGAACTCCACAGAGTCCGAGAAGCAGCGCTATCGGGGCGTTCTTGCGCCGCGTTACGGCTGTTTGGATAGGTACACTAACCGTTGCCGTGGGTTGAGTTGTGTCGGCAACCACAGAGGTGTGCGACGAATCGAGCGAGCGCTTCAACCGTTTCAGATCGGCGCGCAACTCGGCTGCCGTCTGGCACCGCAGTTCGCGGTCTTTCTCCAGCGCCTTGCTGATCGTCTCTTCCAGCTTGAGCGGAAGCTCGGGGTTCAGGCGGATCGGGGCCGTCGGAGCCCGGTTGAGAATGGCTTCGGTTATGACCGCGGAAGTCTCCCCCCGAAACGGCACCGTACCTGTGGCCATTTCGTAGAGCACAACTCCGAAGGAAAACAGGTCGGTTCGCGGGTCCAGTTCCTTGCCTCGTAACTGCTCTGGCGACATGTAGGCGACCGTGCCCACCGCCGTTCCCGGGCTGGTCAGGCCAAGTTCGGTGGCCTTGGTTTGCGACTCGCCACTGGCAGACTTACTGGCTTGTGCTATCTTGGCCAGCCCAAAATCGAGGATCTTGGCATGGCCGCGGTCGGTCACAAAAATGTTGGCCGGCTTGATGTCGCGATGCACGATCCCCTTGCTGTGCGCAGCGTCCAGCGCGTCAGCCGCTTCTATGCCGAGACCCAGCAGTCGCTCCAACTCGAGGGGACTGCCATCAATCATGTGCTTCAGCGTCTGGCCATTGAGGCACTCCATGACAATGAAAAGATGCCCGTCGTGCTGGCCAATCTCGTGGATAGTGCAAATGTTGGGATGATTGAGGGCCGAGGCCGCGCGAGCCTCTCGCCGGAAACGTTCTAGGGCCTGGGGGTCTTGCGAGGCCTCATCGGGCAGGAACTTCATGGCCACGAAACGCCCCAGCGCGGTGTCTTCAGCCTTGTAGACGACTCCCATCCCGCCGCCGCCCAGCAGTTCAAGAATCCGGTAATGGGAAATTGTCTGCCCGATCATTGTGGGTTGGGGCCTGGGCCGAGGTTAGTCGGTGGAACCTGAACCGAGCCATCTTAAGTGGGATTGGCCGGGGCGTCAATCGGGTACCGCTCTGGGGTAGCAAATGAGAATAATGTTCCACGTGGAACACTCCTGACGGCTATAGCTTCTAGATATAAATTTTAATCTTACTGACGGGTGGGAGATTGGCCGGTTGCCTGTGTGGTTGATTTGCCGCAGGGGCGAAAGTGTGATCAGCCAGGAAAACGGATGTTCAGCAAAACTTGCAGGACACGTTCCCCTTCGGTCCGATTTTGGCAATCTCCACATCTTCCTCGCGAACCTCCTCGAGGAATGAGGACTCTTGGCAACGAGCAGCTCGGCTGAGGCGCCCATGCCAAAGGGGTCTCTGACCAAACGGTCGTGTGAAAGCCCATCGCGGGCGAGGGCGCCCGCGCCACAAGAGTGTTACTGTATCAGCGCCCCGTTTACCGGCTCCTCTTCTGGCGGGATTACCACTGCCGCCGCTACGCGGTCTCCCGGCTCGATTTGCAGCAGGCGCACGCCCTGGGCTGAGCGGCCGGATTCGCGGATGTACTTGCTCTCGATGCGGATGATCTTGCCGTACTGGCTGATCAGCATGACCTCCGAGTTCTCTTCCACCTGCGAGATGCCCACGACTTTGCCGTTGCGCTCGGTGGTCTTGACGTTGATCACGCCTGAGCCGCCGCGTCCCTGGAGGCGGTATTCGTCGGCGGGCGTGCGCTTGCCGAATCCATTCTCGGTGACGGAGAGGATGAGCGTGCCCTTGGCAGTCACATCGACGACCTCGGGGATGGAAGTTTCCGAATCTTTGGCGGGTTCGGCGGCACGACTGAAGTCTTGCCCTGCCTTTTTCGCGCCATCGCCCTTGCCTACCGTACCTTGCACGGGCGAGACGCCCACGCCTACATCGCTCTTAGCCGTCGCTGCGTCGTCCTTGGATGACGCTATTTCGGGTTTGCCCGAAGTATCCGCAGGGGGCGCCTGAACCGGT
>QIAR01000298.1 GCA_003225595.1 Acidobacteriota bacterium
CTCTCTGGCGACCGTGCTTGATGGCCTAGTGCTGTGGCAGTGAAAGCAGGCTGAAGTCTAGCGGTCTTGCTCGGCGTTTTTCCAACGTGTCCTAGCAGCCTTGGCAGCAACCTTGGAACGCTGTTCCTTGGTCATGGTCTTGAGTCGGCGCTTGCCGCCGATCTTGCCGCCTTTTCTTCCCATGGCGGACATGACGCGGGATATCTCAGATTGCGAAACCTTGGGCGGGTGCGGCTCAGGATTGGCCGTTCCGGTAGAACGGCGGACCATCTGGTAGGCGGCTTGATTTATGTCCGTGGGGCGGGCGTCTCTGCTTAATCGCTTTGGCATATCTACAGTATGCCACAGCTATCGGGGCTGTGGAAATCCAAAGTAGCCCACTACCAGAAAGAGGCTGTTTTTGCAGTCTGCGGTTGCCGCTTTTGTACATGAATCCAAGTGCGTGCGAGAAGCGAGGGACACGCAGATTCACAGGCGTTCGTAACTTTTCACCTCTTTCGCGACTCTAATGACTAGCTCTGGGACTGGCTGGATAGGGAGGATTTGTTATGTCTAGGTTTCTTTTACGAATGTCTCGCATGCTCTTTATAGTCACGTTTGCTGGCGTAACTGCCTACGCAGGCGATAAGCCGACTGCCGCTCTCCCGAACCCTGTCCTGGACGCTCCAATTGCCGCGACCAAGGGGGAGCAAACAGCCGTCCTTGCTGGAGGCTGTTTCTGGGGCGTTCAAGCGGTCTTCCAGCACGTAAAAGGCGTGATCACCGCGACCTCGGGATACTCCGGAGGCCGAGCTAAGACTGCAGAATATGAGCTGGTCAGCACAGGCGAGACCGGCCACGCAGAGTCGGTGAAGATCACCTACGATCCCTCCCAGATCACCTATGGCCAACTTCTTCGGGTCTTCTTCTCCGTGGCCCACGATCCCACACAGCTGAACCGGCAAGGACCCGATACCGGCAGCCAGTACCGTTCGGCCATTTTCTATAACACCGACGACCAAAGACGGATTGCCGAGGCCTATATCGCGCAGCTCGAGAAAACCAAAGTCTTCCCGCGCCCGATCGTTACCCAAGTGATCCAATTGAAGGCCTTTTATCCGGCCGAGGCTTACCACCAGGACTACGCGGCGCATCATCCAGACAATCCGTATATCGTGTACAACGATGCGCCGAAAGTCGCTCATCTCCGCCAGCAGTTTCCGGACCTCTATACGGGCAAGTAGCATTGGAGGAGCAGTCGTCTATGTTCGAGTCTGATCTCGATCGGGATGGATCGTCGGTCAGGTTGAGGCGGCGGGAGTTCCTCCTAGCCTCGGCCTCGGCAGTTGCGGGCATGGTCTTGTGGACACTGAGGAAGCCGCGGCTCGTAAAAGCCACTACGTCGAAGGAACTGCCCCAAGAAGTTACGATTGTTCAGTTCTCCGATTCGGGCAAGCGGCTGAAGAAGGTTCGCGTGCCTCTGGTCGTCAAGACCGAAGACGAGTGGCGGAGAGAGCTATCTCCAAACTCTTTCGACATAACGCGGCACGCTGGTACGGAAATCGCGTATACAGGAAATTACTGGAACCTGCACGAGAAGGGCCTCTACCGCTGTATTTGCTGTGAAAATGCCCTGTTCAGCTCAGACACAAAGTTCGATTCCGGAACAGGATGGCCGAGCTTCTGGGCCCCGATCGCGCCGGAGAACATTCGAACTAAAAGAGACACGACCTTCGGGATGGTGAGGACCTCAGTTTCATGCACCGAATGCGCCGCGCATCTGGGCCACGTATTCGATGATGGTCCCGAACCAACGCATCTTCGCTACTGCATGAATTCAGCGTCGCTCAGATTCGTGGCTGCGATTTAGCTCTTCAGGAGTCATACGCTGACTGGCCACGACGAAGGCAACATGCTGCCATGATCCAGAGCGCCGTCGAAGGATGGGACCTCAACTCTGGAAGCTCAGATCGGAATCTGATGGTTTTCACATGATCAGTCTTCTTTCCATCATCGCGGTCGGCTTTTTCCTCGGTATGCGGCATGCGGCCGAGCCTGACCATGTAATCGCAGTAACCACAATCGTCAGCGGTCAACCTAACCTCAGGCGGGCAGCTCTAACTGGGACCTTCTGGGGCATCGGTCATACTCTGACTATCTTCGTGGTCGGCGCAGTCATCATTCTGTTCAATCTGGTGATTCCTCCTCGAGTTGGCCTCAGCATGGAGTTGTCCGTGGGATTGATGCTGATTGTCCTCGGTCTTATGAACGTAGCGAGCTTTCTCCGCTCAATGCCTGCGACAGCCCTCCATACGCAAGAAGGGGTGCAGGTCATCCATTCCCATCCTCACAGCCATGGAGACTACATTCACAGTCACGCGCACAGACATGCGCCGGAGGCGCACAGCCACACTCCTGAACAGACACCCTTGGGCTCGCTGGATCGGGCATTCAGCGAAATCGGTGTATATCAGTACGTAAGACCGTTGATCGTGGGTGTCGTCCACGGACTGGCTGGTTCGGCAGCCATCACCCTGCTCGTCCTGACAACCATCCACGACTCCCGCTGGGCGATCGCCTACTTACTGGTCTTTGGGATAGGCACCATTGCAGGCATGATGTTGATCACAATGAGCATCTCCTCCACGTTCCGGTTTGTCGGAAGTAACTATTTGTTTTCTCGTCGGCTGGGAATGGCTTCTGGTCTGCTCAGCCTCCTCTTCGGCCTCGTGCTCGCCTACCAGATCTGCCTGGTTAATGGCTTGTTTACTAGTCATCCCCAATGGACCCCGCGATGACGATGACCGCCTGAAAGCTCCAGCGACTCGGATATCGGCCTCGACAATCCGCATGACGATAGCTGAGCTGTGCGAGCGAAGTGGGTTCACTCAGTTCGACGGTCCACTTGGAGGGACGGCTCGCTATGAGCTAACATCCACACGTTGAGTGATGGCCAACCTCTGCCATGTGTACGTCCGTCGTTCGTTTAAAACCGTCTGCTCCCTCATCGTGGGAGTTGCAGGTTCGATTCTGCAGGGTCACATTGGCATTAGCTCTGTGTTGTGTAACCGCCAGCCTTTGCGTTGCTCAAGACCACGATGTACTTTGCAGCGATGGGAGCGGCAGTTTTCAGGCGGAATTTCACACCGGAGTGACTGTACAGGTGAGGGCGGCAAGAACCGGAGAACTGGCGACACGCACATGTGAAGCGACTCTGGGTTGGAACAAGGACAGTCTGATAATTGCGACCAATGTTTCTCAACTCGATGTCGATACATTCGGTGTAGACCTGGGCCTGGGCGTACCGGTTACCACATTTCAAGTGAAGAAGTCCGGCAACGAGTGCTGCATGGAATACCAAGTCTATTCGCTTGAGAAGCCGCCACGTCTGTTGCGGACGGTTACTGGAGGGGACTTCTTCAGTGCGGCTGATACGGATCTGGATGGCCGTCTTGAGATCTGGACTAATGATGCCGCCGCGGCAGAGGGCTTCGAGAACCTCGGCCCAGCCGAATTGGACTCTGCCCCGACGATCGTGCTCCGCTTTGAACACGGCGAACTGCTGGACGCGAGTTCCGAGTTTCAACCTTACTTTGACCGTGAAATCGCGGGGCTTCGAAAAAAACTTGACTCCGACGGCCTGCGCGATTTCAAGAGCAGTGACGGCAAATTATCGCCCAATGCGTCGTTCTCGGCAGAGCGGCTACACCACTTGCGAGGTGTGAAAGCCAAAATACTCGAAATCGTCTGGGGCTATCTTTACAGCGGCCGTGAACAGCAGGCATGGCGCACGCTTGCTGAAATGTGGCCGGCCGCCGACGTGGCCCGGATTCGTGCGGCAATTCTGAATGCGCGTGTTCGCGGCATCAGTACCCAAGTCAATGGTGTGTCCAACGCACGTCCTGGTAACCGGCAGAAACGGGTACAGATCTTCGACGCCATAGGCGAATCAGCATCAGGGAAACTGGAAGTCACGCCCCCGGCACCGATAATGCTTTGTCGCCCTCCTCTGGTGGGAACTCCAGACAAAGATTTGCTGCAATCAGAGTTGCTTTTAGAGCTAATAATTGATTCCGCCGGAAAGGTTCGGTCAGCCGAGCCGGCTGGAAAGGCGCAATCTGTGGATGCAGTCCTGATCCATGCGGTGAACGGCTGGAAGTTCATTCCTGCGTTCAAGGCTGGCCGAGCCGTTGCTAGCCGGATGCGCTTGGCGGTCTCACCCTTCATCGAACCGAGCAACTCGTCGTCGGAGTTCACTCGGACCTCATTGTTAATGTTAATCACCGTACTGCTAGTGACTGCTTTTTCTGCTGTTGCTCAGACAATTCGTGTGGATATTACATCGAACCATTCTGGCAAATCCTTCGTTCCGACCGCCGCCCTGGGAGCCGGCATCGATCGGATTCCCACCGCCGCAACGGACAAGGTTTTTGCCGAACCGGTACTGAAGCAGGTGCTCTCAGCCGGCTGGCAACCCCTGAGTTATCGCCAAAACACGGAACTCTTCATTGAGGCGTGGCATTGGAACCCGCGGGGAACCTGGAGCGATTCGAGCGGCAAGGGATATTTCATTGGCGATGCAAATCCCACTGAATTCATTCGCCATTCGTTTGGGTATTCTCTGCCGCGTCGCGGCTTCACTCGCAACGATGGCACGGACAGGGACGGCTACTCCCGTATGACCGATGGCGATGAGAACACGTACTGGAAGAGCAATCCGTACCTTACAAAGGCATTCACTGGGGAAGACGATTCGATGCACCCGCAGTGGGTTATTGTGGATTTGGCAAACAATCATCCAGTCAACGCTATCCGCATTTCATGGGCAGAACCTTACGCACGCCACTACCTTCTGCAGTACTGGACCGGCGAAGATCCCATCAAGCAAGCGACCAAAGGGGCCTGGGTGGTGTTTCCGGGTGGGGTTGTGAGCAAGGGCTCCGGCGGCTTGGCGACGATTCAGCTTGCTCCTATTCCAATGCCAGTACGGTATATCCGAATCTGGATGACCGAATCTTCAAACACCTGCAACAGCGACCGTTCAAGGGATAGCCGCGATTGCACCGGCTACGCCATCCGAGAAATCTACTTGGGAACAGCCTCGCCTGAGGGAAAGTTCTATGATCTCGTCCGGCACACAGCCGACTCGGATCAGACTACGAACTATTGCTCGTCCGTGGACCCTTGGCACGAACCAACCGACATCAACGATAAGCGAGATCAGGTCGGATTTGATCTTTTCTATACTAGCGGCTACACGCGCGGACTGCCCGCGATGCTGCCGGTGGCGCTGCTCTATGGCACACCGGAAGATTCCGCCAACCAAATCGCCTATCTCAAGGCTAGAAATTATCCGATCTCCTATGTGGAGATGGGGGAGGAACCGGACGGCCAGTACATGCTGCCCGAAGATTACGGAGCGCTCTACCTGCAATGGACCACGGCGCTGCATAAAGTGGACCCCAGCTTAAGGCTGGGTGGACCGGTTTTTCAGGGGGTGAACGAAGATATTTTGGTGTGGCCGGACGCTTCCGGTCGGACTTCCTGGCTGGGCCGATTCATTGACTACCTGAAGGCTCATGGTCGCTTGCAGGATCTGGCGTTCGTTTCCTTCGAGCACTATCCCTACGAGCCATGCAAAATTCAGTGGAGCAGCTTATATGAAGAACCTGCTTTGATCAGACACATTCTCCAAGTGTGGCGAGATGACGGTGTCCCGTCGAATATTCCGATGTTTGTCACTGAACTCAATATCGCCTGGAACGCAGGAGAGTCTTTCGTGGACACTTTCGGAGCGCTCTGGCTCGCGGACTATGTGGGAGCGTTTCTCACCGCCGGGGGAGACGGCCTCTACTATTTCCACTATCTGCCCATGGGGCTTTATCACGGTTGCGGCGGCTCAATGGGGACATTCGGCATGTTCACGGTTGATCCTAATTATCAAATCCAACAACCCACATCGCAATTCTTCGCGAGCCAGTTGATTAATCTGGAATGGGTCCAGCCTGGGAACGGCACACACCGAACTTTTTCCGCCAGCACCGACATTGAAGATGCCGCGAAACATGCCATCGTAACGGCTTACGCAGTGCTTCGTCCGGATGGTCAATGGTCCCTGCTCGTCATTAACAAGGACCAGGGGCAGTCGTACCCGGTGCACATCATATTCCATGACGCGGCAACGGATTCTGACCGGTCTTTTGGCGGTACGGTCGATGTGATTTCGTTCGGGAGCGACCAATACTAGTGGCACCCGAGTCGCGAAGGGGGCAAAGCCGATCCTGATGGACCGCCTAGAAAATCCAAGGTCACGGCTAGCATGAACACGACTTTCACGCTTCCCAAGGCTTCTGTTACGGTCATTCGCGGAAGGCTTGCTACCAATCCGACTGGCGCGAAACGGATGAGGTAAGCCGGTTTGGTTTCTTGACCTGAACCCGACCGTACACAGGTGTTGGCCTTGACGTACCCATCACTCCACGATCCGCCTGATCTCATGCGTTGAAAAATGGAGTACTATGGTGCTCAGAAAGCAGGCTTCATCTGCCTAGCAAGTAAGGAGACCTGGGACCGGTACCTTCCTGGCGACTCTCCGAGCGCACGGTCCTGGCACCTCCTTGAAAGGGGGCGTCATGCGTGCTTCGAGCGACTCGTGCCCACAGAGTTGTGCCGGCACAGTTTTTGTCGCGGCATTTCTTGCGCTCCTTCTCGTCGCATCAATAAGCGCCCAGAAAAACCAAGCAAACACAGCGAGCCCTCCGAAGTACGATCTTCACACTGAGGCCAAGATGAAGGGAACGGTGGAGGAAGTGAAACTGCCTCCAAAAGGTAGCGAGAAAGAAGTTGCTCACTTGCTAGTGAAGAATGGCACAGACACCGTCGACGTATATCTGTGCCCGAAATCATTTCTCCAGGACATGGGCGTGAGCTTCAGCAAAGGAGACGAGATCGCGCTCACCGGCTCGAAGGTTAAGCAGGGCGAAGCCGACCTCATCCTCGTGCGCGAAGTGGTAAAGGGTTCGGATACCCTAGTACTCCGCGACGAGAAGGGAAGCCCCGTTTGGAACTGGCACAAATAACCTGCCATCTCTTGCCTCGGGCCAATTTGCGAGGATCAGTCCGCTAGAATTCGACTTACAACTCCGGCGGCCACAATTGTTTTCAGTTGAGAAGACACAGCGTTTTATCGCTATGCCGCTACGGTTGCACGCGCCGCCCGATAAGGGTTGTAATCTGCATCGGGGTAGAAAGAGCCTCGAAAAAGCGCTGGCTGTAAAGATACGGCGCACCGCTGCACGTGAACGGCATCGATAAAGGTATGGGGCACCGCGGGGTCACCCCAGTCCCCTCCCCAAATAAGGCCGTGCTCGTGTGCCAGCCGCCCGAGGAAAGAAAAATCTCCCTTCCATGAGGGCTCGCCACCAACAACTTTGACCAGGTCAACTGCGAGTCCGAAATGGTGGACTCCCACGACCCGAAGCTTCGACGCACCCTGATTAAACAACTCCTGTTGCCTGGCCTGGCTCCGATAAGTCTCGAAAACCATCAGGTCGATTCCGAGCGCTCCTGCGTCTTCAACAATGCGGGATACCGCGCTGCGGGTAACCGGCTCAAGCAAGTTAATATCCGCAACACGCTTTACGCTATTGAAGCGCGAGTCACTCCTAATGACGTCCTCGAAAAAGCTCGCCATGGCTGCCTCCTAACTTTCGCAACGTTCGGCCTTTCTTGCGGCTAACTCACCGCTCTTTGGCATCCGCCCAGTAGGGTGGATCGCTCCAGCACTGAAGTCTCATGTTATGACGACACTCTTTGTCTTTGTCACGTGTGGTCTTTGGTGATCCTCCCGCTTTCGTTCTCGGAAGCTTGCTGGAAATGGCGGATGAGGACAAGCAGAGCGCGCGTCTCATGAGACACCCCTGACCACGATCTGGCTGGTTAAGACTACAAATGTTAGGTGCAGGGGTGCTGCTCAAAGTGTGGATATCACTCGCGGGTAGGTTCCGCGCCAGTGAAAAAGTCAGAGTAACCAGAACGAGGGGAAATCCGACTATGAGGTATGGCACACCCTACCTCCAAGATCGTCTCTTCCCCCCTCAGATTGCACGAACTCTAAACTTCGTGATTTCGAGTGTCAAGGGTAAAGTTCAGAGCCGCCGCAGGAGAGCAGCGTGCATTTCGCCCTGCTGTGCTGGGCCCAGCTTCGCACCGGCACGCGTAATGTAAAACACGTCGATCGCCATTTGGCCTTGAGTATCTATGATGGCTATCTCGATGTTGCAATTGAGTTCGGCAAGGGTGGAGCTGATGCCGTAAAGCAGCCCCGGGCGATCCTGCGCGGTAATTTCGAGGAGGGTACTGTGAGATGAGCAATTATCATCGATGTGAAGCTGCGGCTCGACTTTCACTTTTGGATTCTTCACTTCGGGTTTGAATTTCTTCTGCATCAGGTCTGTAACGTTGATTTCACCGCAAATGGCCTGGGCAAGGCTTCCTTTCAGGCGTTCCATCTCGGTTGGGTTCAGATCAAGCGTGCCGAACCGGTCAGAAAATCGAAATGTATCCAATACCGTTCCAGCTTTGTTGGAAAATGCTTCGGCCTTCAAGATGTTCATCCCCCAGGATGAAAGTGTGCCGGCCACTCTGGCGAAGAGGAACGGGCGGTCGGGCGTCAGTATAACGACTTCGAAATAGCCATCGCGTCTGAGCAGATCGATCTCCGGTTGATTGCCATTCATGCGCTCGTACATTCTGAAATGCGACACGATGTCGATTGGAGAATGGGTCAGCAGATAACGTTTGGGAAAGCCTTCCAAAAATGACCTGACGTGTCTTGAATCAACGTCACTAGGCACGACTGAAACGACTTGCTTGAGATGCTCTTCGTCCGGTGAGTCGGCATGCAAACGTTGGTCGTCTAGGGTTCGGCTCAGGTAATTGAAAGCGGCAGCGTATAGCTGCCACAGCATCTCGGCTTTCCAGGGAGTAAGAGCTTCGGGATTGACGGCCTTAATATCGGCGTATGTCAGTAGCGTGAGCATCTTCAATCGTTCGGTGGTCCCAATTGATTCACTGAAGTCCTGCACAGCCTTCGGATCAAAGATGTCGCGTCGCATAACTGTTTCCGACATGCGCAGATGGTTCGCAATTAAAAAACGTACGAGCTCGCGGTCAACGGGTTCAAGCCGTAGCCGATGAAAGATGTTATCCACGGCTTCGAGACTGCCGCTGATATGGTTTTCCGTCGTCATACCCTTGCCAACGTCGTGGAATAGAATCGCAAGAAAGAGCAGTTCAGGTTGCTCGATTCCGTCCAAAATATCTCGAAACCGCCGTTCCAATGGGCTACCCGGCCCACGAAGCGCGTGCAGACTCTCAATGGCGACAAACGAGTGTTCGTCCACCGTATATCTGTGGTAGTAGTCGCGTATCACAAGCGAATCGATCGCCTGGAATTCGGTAAACAGGCGGACAAACAAGCCGAGCCGATGCATCGCACGCAGAGCCGCGCCCGCATGTGGCAATATCAGACTTCGACGGAAATGTGCCCATAGCTCAAGTGCTTGAGCGTCCGAATGCGGGATCTTGGGGAGTGCCGCTTCGACGCACCGTTCCGTTTCGGCGCTGAGCTTCAGCCCGTGTCGAGCAACAAATTCGAACAGGGCAAAGAGAACTGATGGTTCTTCTACCGATGAAAGCTGGCGCAGAAAGACACGGCCTTCCACCACGGAAAAATCAGCATTGGACAGACGCGATTTGCGAT
>QIAR01000299.1:0-5863 GCA_003225595.1 Acidobacteriota bacterium
ATTCGAACGGAGGATCGGCCGGGCACTCTTGCAAAGGTTTGCCAAGCCCTGGCTGAGCGCAAAGTGAACATTCTGGCGTTCCAGTCGGTCCCCACAGAGGGAAATAGTGTGGTTCGCTTCGTGGTGGACAACCCGGGCACGGCCAAAAAGGTCCTGGATAACCAGGGCCTGAGCTACACAGAGACGGAGGTCGCTCAAGTCGAACTTCCACACCGACCGGGCGAGTTGGCACGGGCGGCTTCGCGACTCGGCGAAGCCAACATTAATATCAACTACGCCTACGGCGGGGTAGATCCGAGTACGAATGCCCCGCTGATCATTTTTGGCGTCACAGACGCGGGACAGGCGGCCACGATTTTGGACCGGACCGCTGCCGCTGCATAAACTACAGGCGCTCATTTTTCAATTCTTACTTATGACGTCTAATCGTTCGTGAGTGTCAATTGGAATCAAGTGAGGTACTGATGTTCTCTCTCTTGGTAGTGGTAGCCTCCGGGCATGAGCAAGGTGCCGAAGGATTTGCGCCAGTACCTTGCGAAGCTGGGAAAGAAGGGAGGCAAGAAAGGCGGGCCAGCACGCGCTCAGAAGCTAANACGGCCAAAAATGTCCTGGATATCGCGCGTCGAGCCGCCCGGAAACGATGGGAGCTCAAGAAACATTAGCGGCGCCTTCTTTCACTGCGTCCTCTGTCTTTGTGTCCTGTGTCGGAAATATGTTGAACAATTCCCAACCAACTCACCGATAATCGAGGGGCCGCGCTCAAAACCCATCTTGCGCCAAGAACCACTAGCTTCCACGCAGACTGACTCATTGCTCTGGAACAGTCTGAGATCAACCTCCATGCCGCACGATCCCGAGGGTGCGTTTCGCGCACACCGTTTTTCCACTGGCTTCCACAATTCGATGGGCATACTGCACAGTTTCTCCACCTGTCGAGTCATAATTCCCGTTGCATAGCTTGAGCCGATCAAGCATAATCCCCCGTTAGTGCAGGTGCTCGCGGGAAAGGAAGGCCTAGCAGGATTCTTCTAGGGGGAGGGTGCCTGTTCGGTGTTTCGACCCGCGCGGAGTGCCTGCACGACAACTAGGACCCAGACAAGGAGCAGGGAGCGGACCCACGTTACCCCCGATGGTTACTTCACAGGATAGCGAAGGACAGAGACGACTGACCCCACCACGTATTCTCGCTCATGATTGCCCTCCCTAAGAGGAATTTTGGAAGCTGAGGCACAGGTCAGCATTCTGCGCTCCATTCCGCAGGAGTCACTGCGCAATCTGACCAGAGACAGCGATGAGACTAACGCTTATCAGCTCGGCCAGATGCCCCTTCAGGCGGATGCGAACTGGTATGGTTAATCAGGCAGAGCGCTTCTGAATCCTCTCGTCGAAGATGGGAACGGCCGGTTTGGCGTGCGGCTCCTTCATGTGCTGGAACAAGCACGACCCGCAGAAGACCTTGCGGCAGAGGTCGCAAAGCTCCGCGTGCAGGTCGCATATCGCGGCTCCGCAATCGTCACATTCCTGCTGGGCGGTTCTTTCGCAAACATAGCCAATCGAATCTTCTACGTGCCTTGCTTCCACTACTTCGCAGTGGTCTTTCGGATCGCGAGGATCTTCGCGCATGAGCACTAAAGTATCGGACAAGGGGAGTTACCGCAACTTCGCGTACTCGGCCTTGGCTTCCTTCAGGATGGGGATGTCGGGATCGGCGTCTTTCCAGAGCGCGAAGAACGAAGGGCAGGCTCCGTAAGTTTCTATTGTGGCAGCCCCACTTTGCGGACCAGCTCGGCCAAGCGTGGATCAGAACGCACCGGATCGAGTAGGAAGTCAGTCTTTAAACTCAGCAGACCTGGATCTATGGCAATAGCAAGTCGATGTGGGCGCTACTTGCGGAGGGCTAGAAACTTTTTCTGGCACTCGTTGGCTTCAGCGCGTAACTCGCCAAACTCCCGTCTGCCCCGCACCCACAAAGGGTCAGCGTTCAGCGCGGAAACTGCGCAGTAGTTTGTTGAATGGCGCTGTGCAGTAAGGTCAACGCCACTTCTTCTTGGCCGCAGAGTACCTAATCTCGGGATCACGCTCGGCCAGCAGTGCTGTCTTATTTTCACGGACAGCGGCGGCCATTTCGGACGGCCGCTGAAGACATGTTTGCAGAAGACTGTTATACCAGGGCGGGCCTTTCGACATTCGTTCCGCGGCCATCCCGGCTTCACGTGTCTTCCCTTCGCGGAGGAGAATACCGGGAAGCACATTGGCGGCAAATTCCGATCCCGAGTCTAGGCGTAGGTACCGCAACGCCTTGTCCGTGTTCCCCAGTTCCATGAAGGCAAGAGAACAAGAACGGAAAATGAAATCGCCGGGATCAAGCGCCAAAGCGGCATCGCATTCGCGCTCCGAGTCTTCCAATAGCCCCGCGTACCTGTGCATAAAGGCCAGAGTAAGATGTGCCTAGGCGTTCTCCGGGTGTCTCTTCAAGCTCGCTTCCGCATCAACCGCTTTCTGCGCCTCCGAATGTGGCTTTCATTTCCATTTGTGGCGTACAATTCGGCTCCGGCCTGCGTTGCTCGGTATGATGTAAGCGCAGTTTGCAATCGCGCGAGGATCAGATGAGGCGCTATATCCTTCTGATCGCACTTCTCGGCCTTCTCTCCTTTTCTCCCGCAGAGGCATTCAGCCAAGCGATTTACGGCAGCATCTTCGGAACCATCATCGATCCCTCCGGCACTTCGATCCCAAACGCTAAAGTGACGGTGATCAATCTCAGCAAGGGCACAAGGACGGAAACCACCAGCAATGCGACCGGCAACTACAGCATTATTCACCTGATTCCTGACGCCTACGCGCTTCGTATCACAGCATCTGGCTTCAAGGTCTTGCAATGGAAATCCATTACAGTCGCAGCCGACAACGCGGTGCGGGTTGACCCGCAGCTTCAGATCGGCACAGCGAATGAGGTGGTTCAGGTCTTTGCCGAAGCGCCGCAATTGAAAACCGACCGCGCCGATGTGGCAGTTATCTTCGATGAAAAAACGTTACGGGAGCTGCCACTATTGGACCGTAATTTCACCTCGCTGGAATTGTCCTCGCCGGGGACGCAGAAGTTGTCGGGATGGTCTCATGCTGCAACGGAGAACCCACAAGGCGGCCAGCAGATCTTCGTGAACGGGCAGCACTTCAGTGGTACTGGTTATGAACTCGATGGTACCGACAACCAGGACCCCATCCTAGGCATTATCGTCATCAACCCCAACCTGGATTCCATAGCTGAAGTTAAATGGACGCTGCAGAATTACGACGCCGAGTTCGGTAAAGCCATCGCAGGGATCATGGCTGCCCAGACCCGGTCGGGCGGCAACACTCTTCATGGCAGCGGGTTCTGGTTCCGGCGCAGCGATGCCACCCAGGCACGCGACCCTTTCACCCAATTCCAAAAGGATTCGGTGACCGGACGTTTTATCCCCTCCACTATGTGGAACCAATTTGGAGGTTCGCTCGGCGGCCCGTTGATCAAAAACAAATTGTTCTTCTTCGGCGATTATCAAGGCACGCGACGCAAGACGGGTTTCTCCGTTAAGACCACCGTGCCGACCCAGCTAGTGCACGATACCTGCCTACAAACGACGGGATTCTGTGACCTGAGCGAATACGCTACGGTCTATGACCCAGCTACGGGGACGCCACAAGCGGGCCAGGGCGGCGATCGCCGGGCGTTCCCAGACAATCTGATCCCTAACGCTCGCATCTCGACGCCAGCGCGTAACATTCTGGCCCTTTTTCCGTTGCCCAATACTGTAGGCATTAACGGTGGAACGTTCAACAACTTTGTCACATCAAGTTCTGAGCTATTTAATGACAACACCTTTGACACCCGGATCGACTACGAAGTAAGCGACACACTACATACTTTTGGACGTTACAGTAGCGCCCAATTCAGGCTTTCTGGCCAGCCGGTCTTTGGCCCTAAGATTGGCGGACCACACGTTGGCTTTTCGGGGGTGGTTGCTACTATACACAACCACAGCTTGGCAGCGGGCTTTGACAAGGTGATCAGCCCCTCGCTGCTGACCGACTTCCGGTTCGGATATTTCAAATACCATCCAGAAACCAACAAGTTTGACTTGGGAACTTCGCCCGCCAATGATTTCGGGATCGGCTCTGCCACCGGTAATCTGTTAAATACGGGCGATAAGCTCACGTCGGGCCTGCCCGAGTTCATCATGGGTTACATATCGTCGTTTGGCGACATCTGCAACTGTCCTCTGATCGAGAACGAACAGCAATTCCAGTTCGTCAATAATTGGACCAAGATCAGCGGCAACCATCAATTCAAGTTCGGCGCTGACGTGCGCTATGCCATGAATTTGCGCATTCCAAGCGATGGCACCCGCACAGGTGCCCTGATGTTCAGTAGTCGAAACACGTCCCACGAAGGCGATGGTGGCCAAGATTTGGCGACGTTCCTCTTGGGCAATGTCACCTCCTTCTTCCGCTTCGTCAACAACCAGGGCACGATCGATGCCGCCGAACGGCAAAAGCGCATCTTTTCCTACGGTCAGGACATCTGGCGCGTCACTCGCAAGCTGACCGTCAACTACGGGTTGCGCTGGGAACTGTATTTCCCCGAGTCGGTGAATGGAAAGGGGAAGGGCGGGTTTGCCAATATCGAGCAGGGCGTGATCCGGGTTGCTGGTTACGGTCCCTACGGCACGAACGGCAATATCGACATGAAATACACCGCGTTTGCTCCGCGTTTGGGCATCGCCTACGAGGTGAACCCCAAGACCGTGTTGCGCATGGGTTATGGGCGCAGCTTCGACCTCGGTGTGTTCGGCTCATTATTTGGTCACACCGTGACCGAAAATCTGCCTGTGCTCGTTGCCCAGAACGTCAACGCGCAAAATACTGTTAATCCAAACGCGAGCAACGGCTATATCGCGGCATTTACATTGGCCAACGGACCGCCCGCCGCCCAGTTCCCGACCATCCCCTCCAATGGCGAGTTACCTCTGCAAGGACCGAATGGAGACGCGGGCACCGCAGTCCGCCCCACCTTCGTGCGCCTGCCCACGGTGGATGCCTGGAACCTCACTATACCAGCATCAGTTTACAAACAGTATTGGGGCTGAACTTGCCTACGTGGGAAACAAGGGAACGCATGTGTTCACCGACGATAGTCCCACGTACAACGTCAACCAGCCGAGTATTGTTGGGTATTTGCAGGGTGTACCGCAGGCGCAGCGTCGCCCCTTGTTCGGTAAATTCACCTATCCGGGATTCGTCGATGCGTCTGGCAACACATTGACCTGTTGCTCCAATGATGTGTTCTTCCTGGCAAATGATGCCAGCAACAACTACAACGCACTACAGGCGAAGTTCACCAAGCGCTTCTCCCGTGGATTGCAGGTCATGGCCTACTATACCTGGGCCAAGTCGCTCAATTACACGAACGATTACTATGTCAACGACCCGCGTATCACTTACGGTCCCGAAGATAATATTCGCAACCAAGTGTTTGTAACAGACATCTTGTGGGAGCTACCGTTCGGCAAAGGCAAGATGTTTGCCTCGCATGTGGGAAGCCGATGGATAAAGATTATCGGGGGCTGGCAGATCAACAGCATTACTAACTGGAGCGGCGGCCTGCCGTGGACGCCCGGTTACGCCAACTGTGATTCTGACATCGACACTGGTCCCTGCAGACCGAACCGCCTGGGATCGTCATCACTTGTAACTGGGGCAGGGCCGCTCGACCCGTTCACCCATGAGGTGAGTTTCTTTACACCGGTAAACGGGGGAAACCCACTGGACAATGGTCAGATTTCTGGCGGGTGGCAGCGGCCCCTCAAAGGTCAATTCGGCAATG
>QIAR01000299.1:5924-6332 GCA_003225595.1 Acidobacteriota bacterium
AAATATTCCGATATCGGAGCGCGTTAAAGCCCAATTCCGTGTGGACGCATCGAATGTGTTCAATCACCCAGTGCTGGGCCTGCCCTTCACTTGCATCGATTGTGGAGTTGATAGCGGCAAGATCATGGCTTTGGAAGGCGGCACCACCATGCGGCAGATGCAGTTTGCCGTGAGATTCACGTTTTAGACAGAGTAATGAAACTGCGAACGTGTGATTGGCTGGTGCCGCTATGCAAGCCCAGCGTGTGAGCACCAGGGCTGCGCCCAGATTAAGCGAGTCCTACCGGTTTCCCACCGGAGCACGCTGCCGCAGCTCGTCAAAGAAATTCAGCAACACCATGGCTTTTGTCGGACCACTCTGGTCCGCCGTGCTCGCTGGCTGTATCGCGGCAAAACGTTTGCCGTCCG
>QIAR01000299.1:6381-9413 GCA_003225595.1 Acidobacteriota bacterium
GGCCCAGAGTCGCGGTCTACCCGCTGCAAACACCTCGCCTTGGCCAGCGTAACTGACGACCATGATGCCCTGACGGCTTCGGTAAAATAATTCCTGCCGGGTTCTCGACCACACCGGGTTGCGACGGGCGGCTGATGGCGTCCACCTGGGGCCTAGTTCTCCACCGTCGGTTGAGATTTGCCACTTGCCTCCCGGGCCGGAAAACCGCCGCACGTATACTTCGTTGTTGCCGGATTCGTCTGATTCGTATGCTACCCAGCGGCCATCCGGGGAGATTATGGGTCCCCATTCGCTGAACGGCGTCTCTAGAAAAGGCTCCGGCTTTCCCGCCTTCGGGTGGTCGCTTTCTACCTCTTCCAAGGGCAGCATCCAAATGTCAAAATTCTCCTGCGGCTTCAGCTCGAGGAAAGCGAGCCGCTTGCCATCCGGCGAGAACGAAAACGGTAACTGCTGATCTTTGCTTTCTGTCAGGCGCACCGCTTCGCCTCCGCCATCCGCACGCATCCAGTAAAGGTTCCCAGGGCTCCCTTGCCGGTCTGAACGAAATACGATGTGTTTGCCGTCTGGACTCCACACCGGGAACCCGTCAAATCCAGGCGTGAAGGTTAGCCGGGTCATGGTATCTCGCTCCCATTCGTAGACCCACACGTCTAAGTTGCCTTCGGTCAGCACCGTCACGGCTACTCGTTTACCGTCAGGCGAAAGGTGAGGAGCCCACAAATACTCCGCAGCAGGGGCACGAAGCGGCTGGCCGTGGCCGCTGCTGTCCAGCCACATCAAGATTTTCCTTGCCGCTTTCCCCGGCACGTATACTAATGTCCCGCTCCGTGTGAAGCTTGTTTCTCCCAAGACGTCTCCGAGTATTGGTGTTGCTGGGCCCGTCAACTCGCCCCAGATCCAAAGGCGCTGCGAATAATGTTCCTTGCCGCACATACAGCAGATGCCCGCTTGGCAGGTAGCGTCCGTAGTAGCCCCCGCGAACCAGGGTCTTTCGCTCACCCGTCCTCAGCAATTGCACCTCGAGGGTCGCGCCGTCAAAGCCAACCGTAGTCGTATTCGCAGTAAACAGCACCGCATTTGCTCCGGGCAGCACTTGCGGCCAACGGTGTGTATGTTCGGCTTTCTCCTGCTTCAACCCTGTAAACGGTTGAGCTGCGCCGCCACTCGACGGTACCCGGGAGAGACCGCCAGCCACAGAAAAAGCCGCGATGATATTGCCGTCCTCGCCCCAGCTTGCACCGTAAAGCATCGGCGCGTCACATAGCTCTACTGGCGCGCCTCCTTGAAGCGAAATCCTTTTCAGCTTGCCGTCCGCGAAGAACCCGACAAACTGCCCGTCGGGAGAGAAAAATGGCCCGTAAGCATCTTCGGTCCCCGCGAGCGGCGCAGCCTGCTCCTGCTCGAGCTGCCGTACGTACAGTCGAATCTTCCCGTCCTGCCCGCGACCCGTGTACACGATGCGCGTCCCGTCTGGTGAAGCAATCGCACTGGCGCTAGTACCCGCCACCGTAAACTCCGGCAGGTCGACGCTCAAGCGCATCAGCGGCTGGGTAACCGGCCGCGTCCACCGCCAGTAAGATAGCAGCGAAAGAATTAGGGCCAGGGCGAGCGCCGTCGTTATTTTCCAAAGCAGAACTCGCCTGGGCACCGGTTGCGACGAGATGTTGGGGATATCGGTGAGGGCTATTCGCGCTTCCCCGATGTCACGCAACCGCTGTTTGACGTCCTTCTCAAGACAGCGCCGAACAAGCTGCCGCATCGCACTGGGTAGTTCATCCCACTCTGGTTCGGTCTTCAGCACGGAAGCGAGCGTGTCCGTGACCGTCGCTCCGGCGAACGGTTGCTTGCCCGTCAGCATCTCATAGAGCACAGCTCCATAGGCCCAGATGTCGGCGCGCTTGTCCACTACGGCCCCACGCGCCTGCTCTGGAGGCATGTACGCCGCCGTCCCCAGAATCAGCCCAGCCCGGGTTCCCTCCAAGGTTAAAGTCGGCGACATCGACGGGTTGCTTGCCGTTAACTGCTTCTCCCACGCCTTCGCCAGACCGAAGTCCAGCAGTTTCACATTTCCTTCTTCAGTCAGTTTTATGTTCGCGGGTTTCAGATCCCGGTGAACAATGCCCTTCTCGTGGGCGTATTCGAGTCCCTCCGCGATCTGCTTCGCAATCGCCAGGGCTTCCTCGAGCGCCAAGGGGCCCGCAGCTATCCGCTCGGCCAGAGTCTGACCTTCTACCAGTTCCATCACCAGAGCCCGGGCGCTGGTCGACTCTTCGAGGCCATGTATGGCAGCAATATTCGGATGGTTCAGCAATGCGAGAACCTGTGCTTCCCGCTCGAACCGCCCCATGCGCTCTCGATCGTGGGCAACGTCCTCGGGTAGAACTTTCAATGCCACCTCACGGCCGAGTTTATTGTCACGGGCGCGGTAAACCACACCCATACCACCGGCACCAATCTGCTCAAGGATTTTGTAGTGCCCGAGAGTCTCGCCCACGAGTTTCGAGGGAGCAGCCATACAACAATTGACAGCCTAGCCCGTCCTTACCCGCAGATGCAGGCGCTGATTGCAGCAACGGAGACGTGTTCGGCCAAGGTTGGTCCAAGAGTGTGCTCCGGCCAAGAGGGGCTGTCAAGGGAAGCTGTAAGCGGGTCTTTGGCTAGGCCTTCTGGTGGCGACTAGAGAGCTACAAATCGGTCGAGACGGGTGCATCCTCCCATACACACAATTCTGGGCGTCGGGTGTCAACAGAATCGGGCCGATATTCTCGACCCCAGCGGGATCGGACGGCATGAGCTGCTTCCAGCGAGTGCGTTGACCCGTTTGCAAATCGAGACGATCGACCCGAGCCGGCAGTTCACCTGGCTGATAGATATATAAGGAGCGTCCATCCGAGCTGAAAGTGATTGGCTGCTCCCCGGGATTAAGTCCGTTAATCATGCGTGGCTCACCGCCAGTAACAGGATAGAGATACCCCTTTTGGTCCGGACCGATTCCGGCCACCCACTGAGAATCGGGAGCGATGACAAACCTT
>QIAR01000300.1 GCA_003225595.1 Acidobacteriota bacterium
AGCGAGTTTTTCGGTGACGGAGTAGAAAATTGAATCGTAAAAAGCAGTGCCGAGATCGCGACTTTCTTTTGGGCCCAATTCAAGGAAATGTCCATCATGGTGCCGGTAGGTGTCGAGTTGTTCCATTATTTGCGTGCCAGACTGTGAAAAGTCACTGACCAGCCGGACGTGATTGCCGAAACAGACCAGAAATACTCGGTCCTTTGGGCCCAAGACGTCTTTCAAGAAGACTTGAAGGTCACGCTCATGCTGTTTGGAGAATTGATCCTGGCTTCCGCTGAAGTCCACGATCAGCCCGAGAGTAAGGGGAACATCCGCACTGTGGGCAAAGAAGGAGATTTGTTGAGGCACAGCGTCCTCGAAAACTTCGACTTCGTCTTTGGTCAGGTTCTCGACGAGAGCGCCGCGCGAATCGCGGGCGGAGAACGCGACGTTCACCAGCCTGACGTTAACCCGGATCGGTTCCTGCCCTAAGCCGCTGGCGACAAAAAGACAAAAGAGCGAGGCAAGGATGAGAACACAGGTCTTGAGGCTTGTCCGGAATTCTGAGGACGGCTGACGGAGGATAGGCATATCGTTGGATACGATGGATTCTACATGACAGTTCCCCAGGAGGTTGTCGCAAGCTACCAGACCTAACCGACAACTATTTGGGCGGGCTGCCGCTGGTGATCTGCACGGTTGGGGCGCACTATGGGATAGCATGTTGTCTCACTGAGATTCTGTTCGTGCTGCGCAGCGGGATGCCGTGGGAGATTTTGCCGCATTCCAACCGACTGGGCGAATACTGAGTTTCACTCTTCAACGAGCGGAACGCGGACTATACAGAAGTGAGATTCAACGACCAAGTACCCAGCGCTCCCTCGTGGAGCTCCGTTCTTCGATACGCCGCGCCGGGAATCCTGCTCGCCACAATTCTTCTTGTTCCGTTCTTCGGCAAGGCCTACACGATCGATGATCCGTTCTTTCTGCGTGAAGCGGAGCACACTTGGCACGATCCGCTCCATCCCACCGCCTTCGAAATCGTTTGGAATCAGGAAGTGCCGCAGCGCGCCTCAACTCTTTTGCCGGGCGGACCGCTGGTGCCCTTCCTGTTGCTCCCCGTGGTGCTGGGCGGCGGGGTGGAGTGGATCGGCCATCTCATCCAACAGCTACTGTTTTGGGTCGGAATCTGCGCCACCGTCGCCCTCGCTCTGCGGTGCGGCCTCTCGAAGCGCGAGGCGATGCTGGCCGCTCTCCTGGTCGTTGCTACACCGGCGGTGCTGGGCATGGCGGGCACAGTGATGCCTGACATCCCAGCGATGACATTCTCCACCCTGGCGGTCGAGCGCCTCATCGCGTGGAAACAGCAGGGAAGTTGGCATCAGGGGTTGATGGCAACCCTTTGGATGACCGCCGCGCCGCTGACGCGTTCCCACCTAATCCTGCTCACAGGCCCGGCATTGTTGCTCCTGGTGGATTTGCCCGCGATACGGGAGCGACGGCCCTGGATCGGTTCCTTCCTGCGCGCGTCCGCGCCGGTATGGATCGTGCCGCCGCTCGTGGCGCTGGTTCTACTCATCACTCGCGATCCCGACAGCAGCGGAGGTAACGTCATCACTGCTGTGCAAACGCATAGGAGCGGCCTTTTCGCGTTCAACCACAACGTCCTCACGTTCTTTGGCCACTGGGTTCTCGCGATTCCGCTCGCGTTGCCCTGGGCCATCTTGCGCGGTCGGAACCTGCCCTGGCGCACCCTCTGGATCCTCATCCCCACAGCGATCGTCGTGCTGATGACGAGGCGCTGGTGGATGGCGTTCGTCGTCACCCTCTCGATGCTTGTTCTGACCGATATCCTGCTCCTGGCCTGGCGTGAGAAAAATCAGACCAAGCTCTTCTTGGGCGCATATCTGTTTATGGCTCTCCCTATAGCCTTCTACGTGCACCTGCCATCGAAATACCTGATTGCGTCGGCGCCGGGCGCCGCAATTCTGGTCGTCGGACTTTTTTCAGCCGCGCCTCGTCAGCGAGTGGCAGCCGTCTTTGCAGCAGCGCTCTGCGTGGGCACACTTGTCGGTGTGCTCGTGGTCCGCACCGACGCCCGCATGGCTGGTTCAATGCGCGACGCCGCTGCACAATTGATCGCTCCGCGCATCGCGGCCGGCCAGCACGTTTGGTACGTCGGCCAATGGGGATTCCGCTGGTACGCCGAACAGGCTGGCGCGCGCCCGCTCACCTATACTCCGCCATTTCCCCGCACTGGCGACATCATCGTATTCAGCCGGGCCGGTGGTGCCGGCGCCATCAAAATCATTGCCAAACGGCGACTGCTCCAGGTTGTTAGCGACACCACCCCGGGCGGCCGCATCATGGACCTGAAGTCCGGCGCAGGCTTCTTTTCCACATATTGGGGCTATCTGCCCTGGTCCTGGGGATCGAACGAGACCAACCACTTCGAGGTCTGGCAAGTGGAATGATCGGGCTGTGGTGCACAATAATTCAGTTGCGATGAATGCCTACCTTGCCAAGAGCCGAGAATTGGCCGAAGAGGGTTATGGGGCTGCTGTGTTAACATGGGTTTCGTCCATTCAAAGTCTCCTCGTGTTTTGTGTTTCGAGCCGGCTGCACCATGGCTGGGGGCCGGCTCTAAAAAACTTCCGAAACAAAAATTTCAATCTTTCCGAAATTTCTCAAAAACTTACGCGGTTGCAGTTGCGCTGGCCGCCAAGTCTTCTGAGAGCAATTCGAACTCCGAAATGCGACGCCCCACGGTGTCACGCAGAGCCCGCTGCAGAGCTTCCAGCTCTTCGGGCCGAAGGTCGATGGGGCCGTTTTCAAATAGAGAAAGCCGTGTCCGTCCCATGCCTGCCTTCTTCGCTACTCGATACTGGGACGAGCCGGTAACTCTGCGTACACGCTGCACCCGGATCCTGATATCGTCTTGGTTCAAATCACTCATTGGCTTCCTCCGCTCCAGTTGTGCATATAACAACCGCCGCTGACAGGACTCACAGTGCCATGAGTGGGAACTGCTGGAATTGAATTGAAAAAAGTAAGGGGGTGTTAAATTCCCGAAGAGCTTGGATTCGGGCCGAACGGCAACTGCGTTGGAGGAAGCGATGGTTAAACAAAATATGCCTTTTCTCATTGCGGTTTTCCTGCTAGTCCTCTATTCGGGGTTCCTTTTCGGGCAAGTCGGGTCGCCGGCCGCCCTCCGCAAGACTGCCGAGGAATACTATCGCTGGCGAAACGAAAACTATCCAGTAAACAGCAGTGACCAGGGTCTTCACACATGGGACAACAGGCTGACCGACTATTCGCAGCCAGCGTTGGTATCGCGGCAGCAATACGTCAGGAATTTGCTGGCGGCGGTCCAGGCTATGCAGACAAGCTCGTGGCAGCGGGAGGATCGCATCGACTGGTTATTGTTTCGCTCGCAACTCGAGCAAGTCGCCTTTTTTGATCGGGTCATGCATTTTCCCGAGACAAATCCCCAAATTTATATCCATGAGTGCAGCAATGGCATCTTCTCCCTATTGAAGAAGGAGTACGATCTTCCGCGAAATCGCGCGCTCTCTGCGACCGCGAGGCTCAGGCAAATGCCAGGCCTGCTGCAACAGGCGAAGGCAAATCTGAAAGCGCCGGTCCGCCTGTACGCACAACTCGCGATTGATTCTGCGCACTCCGTAGACCCTCTGTTCAAGAAAAGCCTGATGGTCATGGCAAAGGACCTTTCGCCTAGCGAGATGGAGAATCTGATAAGAGCACGGGACGAAGCATTGGCAGCCATCCACGCATTCGCAGACGGGCTGCAAAGGGACCTTCCCCAGATGGTTGCATTTTCCCCCATGAGGGAGGCGAATTATAACTATTTCTTAAAACACGTATACATGCTGCCCCTCGATGCCAAGGAGGTAGCCATGCTTGGGCAAGCCGAGTTGGCGCGCTACCGGGGCTTGGAATCATTGCTGCCCGATCCATCCTTGGCGAATCCCGATCCCACGCGCAGCAAAAACATTCCTCGTGATCAGGAAAGCTTTCTGAAGGCATATGAGAGCCGCGAAGAGGAGATGATCGATTTCCTGAAGGAAAAAAATCTAATCACACTGCCCACTTACCTTGGGCACTTCTACATTCGAGAACTGCCACAGGCATTCAAGCCTACCAGTCCGGGTGGTTTTATGAATCCACCGGGGGTATATGACAAAGACAGCGCCGGCTTCTACTTCATCCCGACCTACGATCCCAAGAGCTCCAACTTCTATATTCGTGCCGCGATTGAAGAGCCGCGCCCCATTCTTGGACACGAGGGAATTCCTGGTCATTTTCTTCAGCTCTCGATAGCCAATCACCTGCCGGACGAAATCCGGAGGCAGCATGCTGACGGAATTTTCATTGAGGGGTGGGCCTTATATACCGAGGAAATGCTGATGCGCACGGGTTTGTACCTGGAGAATTCGGCGGCCCAGGGTCAGATCCTCAGATTGTCGCGCTATCGTGCAGCTCGAATCGGCGTGGACGTGAACCTTCACACGGGTAAATGGAGTTTTGAGCAGGCGGTTAAATATTTTATGGACGCCGGTGGCCTGGACCGCGAGGCTGCAGAAGGTGAAGCTGCGGGCGCGGCCAGCGATCCCACGCAAAAGATCAGTTATATGGTGGGAAAGTGGCAGATCATGCGGCTGCTCGGCGCCTACCGGGACCGGCAGGGCAGCCACTTCCAATTAGGCAAGTTCCACAATGATTTGATTAAGAACGGCAGCTTGCCCCTGTCTGTGGTGGAATGGCTGTTGTTGGACGACCCCACATCAGTGCAACAGGCGTTGCGTTAGCAGCTCCCTTTGCAAGTGGATCGCGATTGCCTGACCAAAGTGAAATCAGGAGATTGCTTCTTCAAATGATCCCGGGAGGGGAGAATTATTGCAGGCGGATCCTTCGCCGATTCGTTGTCTATTTCAACCGGCGTGTCAATGCTCTCCTCTTGTGTCCAGGTCGACGGATCATGGCGTTCGTGATTTTTGCTGCGGTTTTCAAGTTTCCTCGGATACGCTTGTCGCCCCGTGATCCTGCACACTTCCTATAATCGCCCTTTAGGTTTAGTGGGATAACAAAACGGCCTTCGCTTTTTGTGAAGTGGATGCCGCCTGCA
>QIAR01000301.1:0-5244 GCA_003225595.1 Acidobacteriota bacterium
ATGGCGAGAAGAACTCACAGGAGCCAGCCGAACGCTTTTTTGTTCAAGTTCTGCACTGCTCACACTCTCGCTTTATCCCGGAGAATATGACGATAGGCTTCGAGGATGTGGCGGTGGCTCTGTATCAGCTTTTTTCGGCCGGACAATGTCAAGTTCTCAAGGATTTCTCCGAAGAAGTCCTGCCGGTATTGCTTGATTTGCGAAACGATTCTCTGGCCCTCATCGCTCAGGGAAATCTTTACGACTCGCTCGTCATCCGTCGATCGCCTTTTCTCAAGATATCCCATGCATACTAGTCCTGCAGCGGTTTTGGTCATAGTTCCAGGCGTGACTCCCAGACGACGGGAGAGTTTCGACATGGGGGTCGGTTCACCAAAGAAATCGAGCGTGAACAGGATCTTGAGTTGTTGTGGTGTGAGCGAAACTGCGGACTTCGGAAGAGTGTGACCCAGCAGCGTCAGTTGCTGCATCATTTCCTCGAAGATGCTGGCTAACTCTACCCCAGAGAGCGCTCGTGGTACCGTCCGTCCGGCCTTTCGTCCTTTGTTTGTCATTGATACGGTTGCATAATACAATAGTTTTATAATCAAACTATTATCGGGGGATCCGAGTCCAGCCTCTACGCATCGAACAGTGGTGGCCGAGAACAAAACAAACATCGACGTTGGTACTATCGCAACCATCGACATCTAATGGTCGCATGGGGAATCTTTCGCCATAAGCATCTGCCGCAGCAGAAGGTAACAACTGGCCGCTTCGAAATCGAGCGGAATGGTGAAGTCGCCTATCTTGAATACAGTTTGAGCGAAAATGTGCTTGGGTTGATCCACACTGAAGTTCCTGAAAACTTGCGTGGAATGGGTCTTGCTTCCTCCCTAGCAGAAACCGCTCTCCACTGGGCCCGCGAGAACAACCTCAAGGTAGATATTATTTGTCCCTCAGTCCAGGCATACGTATCGAAGAACCCGCAGTACTCGGATCTTGTTATGCATTGACGTGGCGATCGAGGATTCGTGCGAATCGGAAACCCAGCAACACGCGTTCCGACAAATGTCGACCATTCGACACCCCGCCGAACCATTCTGCCTCTTCCTTGCATCAGTGGGAGGGGATCGAATTCATTTCGGCGAGGGGAGGAAACGCAACGATGTCGTATCAACCAATCGAAAATTACGGAATCATCGGCAACATGCGCACGGTCGCTTTGGTAGGCATGAACGGTTCGATCGACTGGTACTGTTGCCCGCACTTCGATTCGCCCAGCGTTTTCGGGGCGCTCCTGGATGACAAAAAGGGAGGCCACTTCCAAATTTCTGCCGATGCTGATGGCGTGCGGCACAAGCAGTTTTATTGGCCCTCCACCAACGTATTAGTGACACGGTTCCTGCTAAAAGACGGAATCGTCGAACTGGAAGACTTCATGCCTGCGGGGCTGCCTTCCGACTCCCCTGCGTACCATCACATTTATCGTCGCATCCGCTGCGTTCGGGGAGCAGCGCGCATTTGGGTCGAGTGCCGTCCGGCCTTCGATTACGGACGACAGAATCACGAGACGCTGATTGAGGCTAACGGGGCGAGATTCAAGGCAGGTAACTTGACTTTGGCTCTTTCAACTACGGTGCCGCTCAGCGACGACGGGCAAGGTGGGGTGTCCGCCCATTTCGTGCTCACCGAAGGGCAATCGCAGACCTTCATTCTTGGGGAAAAGAGCGTCGCGGGCCGTGCGCCCACTCCGCCGTCGGAAAAAGAAGGCGAAGAATTGCTGCGAGACACCGTGAAATTCTGGCATCAGTGGCTCTCCGCTTGTACTTACCACGGGCGCTGGCGGGAGCACGTGCACAGGTCCGCCTTGGCGCTAAAGCTCCTTACTTTTGAGCCTACCGGGGCGATTATCGCCGCGCCAACCACGAGTTTGCCGGAAGTCATCGGAGGCGTTCGCAACTGGGATTATCGCTACACCTGGATGCGCGACGCCGCTTTTACTGTGTATGCATTTCTGCGCATCGGCTTCCGAGACGAAGCCGCGGCGTTCTTAGGTTGGATCGAGGATTACGCATCCAAGCACGCCAGCCGGAACGCGCCCAGCCCAGTCATGTTCACGATCGAAGGGGGCACTGAAATCCCCGAGCAGACGTTGGAACACTGGGAGGGGTACCAAGGGTCTCGTCCGGTACG
This sequence comes from Acidobacteriota bacterium, assembly GCA_003225595.1. Lineage (GTDB taxonomy): Bacteria > Acidobacteriota > Terriglobia > Terriglobales > Acidobacteriaceae > Gp1-AA124. Next base: position 2,176 of record QIAR01000301.1, read on the forward strand.
AATCGGCAATGCAGCGGTTTCGCAGTTTCAGGGAGACATCTACGGCGAATTGATGGACGCCATGTACCTCTCCAACAAGTATGTCAGCCCCACTCCGTACGATATTTGGGTAAAGATCCGTAATCGTCTTGAGTGGATCTGCGAGAACTGGCAGCTTCCGGATGCCGGCATTTGGGAGATGCGCAATCGCCAGGAGCATTTCGTCTACTCGAAGGTCATGAACTGGGTAGCACTCGATCGCGGCATCCGCCTGGCCGACAAGCGTGCGCTTCCAGCCGACCGCGCTAAGTGGATACGCGAAAGGGACCGCATCTGCGAGGAAGTAATGAGCCAAGGCTGGAACGAAAAGCGCAAATCATTTACACAGTTTTACGGCAGTGAGGACCTGGATGCGTCGCTCCTTATTATGCCGCTTGTCTTTTTCATGGCCCCAACCGACCCGCGGATGCTCAAGACGCTGGACGCTATCCTTGAAAATCCCCGTCAAGGGGGGCTTGTCAGCGACGGCCTCGTGCATCGCTATCCTCCACATCCCCGTATTGATGGACTCCCGGGTGAAGAAGGTACTTTCAACATGTGCTCCTTTTGGCTTGTTGAAGCGCTGACGCGCGCCGGTCAGGCGTATCCCGAAAAGCTGGATCAAGCCAGGTTGCTGTTTGAACGTGTGCTCGGTTATGCGAATCACCTTGGGCTGTACGCAGAGCAAACTGGGCCGCAGGGCGAGGCGCTGGGCAATTTCCCCCAGGCTTTTACTCATCTTGCGTTGATCAGCGCCGCGTTCAATTTGGATCGAATGTTGGGCAGCCAGGTTTAGCCAAGCGAGCCCATGCGGAACTTCAGGGCCGGAGGCTGGCCCCTTTCATGCGAGTCCCCTCCGCGCTTCTCTCAGTATCTCTTTCGCTGTTGCAAACCTGGTAAAAGGTAGATTCGCGTGGCTACGGGGCACGCGACGCGCAGAGATGGACTCTCATCCCGGTGTGCTCCATTTGAGAGGACGAAGTCCAAAGACGGCACGATAGATTCGGGTCTGCAGTTCGCAGTATCTGCTGGCGTTATCGACGTAAAGCGGCGCGGCAAGAGGAAAGAGTGGATGCTGTCGCCACAATTCAAGGGCTTCGATTTCCGCCTTGATTCCGCCGGGGTGCGAAGTGCAATGGCAGCGACCAGTGACAACGAACGTTGTCGATTTTATCTTTGCTTGCAGTGTGTGCACCGAGAAATACAAAACTGCAATCCGGCGACCCCATCATGAACCCGGTCCACTAAGCCAAACTCTTGAGGAAGCTCCACTTTCAGTGAGATCACACCGGAAAGGAAGAAAACATGGTCGAGAAAGGCACAATGGGTTCTTCAGACACTGCTCATCCGCTGATTAATAAGGTGCTCGCGTCGAAGCCCCCTAGCGCGGAATTGGTCGGTTTCGACGTCGAAGAGGTCAGCGACGGGCGAGCAGTCGGGTCACTGCAGTCAGGGCCACAACACGCGAATCCCATGGGCACTCTTCATGGTGGCGTGCTGTGTGATTTGGCAGATGCGGCCATGGGGATGGCTTTCGCGTCCACCTTGGCACCGGACGAGTCCTTCACCACAATGTCATTGAACATCAATTTCTTCCGTCCTGTATGGCAAGCGCGATTGCGGGCTGAAGCTCGTGTTGTGAATCGAGGAAAGAACGTCGGCTATATCGAGTGTGATGTGACAGACCAAAACGGCAAACAGGATCGCCAAGGCAAACTCGACCTGCTTCATCCTGCGCGGCGAGCGCGCCAAAGTGCGGTGAATTGCTGAGTAAGGTGACCTTCTCCACGGTGCAAAGACGCCTCGATTTGGCTGACCGACTGGGGAACTAGTCATGCGCGGGCCTTGTCGATCATTGCTTTCCAGATGCCTTTGGATTTCAGAATGAGTTCAACCGTCTCGCGAATCGCACCATGGCCGGCGAGCGATTTCGTTGTGTAGTGCGCCGTGTCTTTGACCTCCGGAACCGCGTTGCCCACGGCGACGGCGAGGCCAGCGCGGCGCATCACGGGAATATCCGGAAGATCGTCGCCGATATACGCGACAGCAGAGTCGGATACTCCTGCTTTTTGGACAATTTCTTCATAGGCCGGCATTTTCAATGGCTGTTTCATGTAAATAAATTCCATATTCATTTCATGCGCGCGCCGAAGCAGGGCAGAGCTTTGCCGGCCGGTGATGCAGCCGGTGCGAAGGCCAGCGGTGTGCGCGAGTGTGAGCCCTTGGCCGTCATGCGCGTCAAAGGTTTTGATTTCGAGGGCGATCTCTTCAGTTTGGGACAGAAGTGTGACACCGCCATCTGTCATTGTGCCGTCCACATCCATGAGAAGCACCTTAATTTGCGCAGCACGTTTTCTGAGTGATGGAGAGATTTTGGGATAACTGGCCAACGAACGCCTCCGGATCATTCAATGTATCCCTCGCCGAGGCGTTTTACCTAGATTACTGACAAGCGCCCCGCCACTACTCGACTGAAATCAGGTGCCGCACCTTTGGTTCCGATACAATGTAACGCTGCCCTCGCTTTTCGATCTCACGATCCGCCTGCGTAAAGCCTTCGTGTCCCCCCGGTTTTTTCTGATGACCTCTTGCTAACCGTAGGCGACTCGGTAACCGAGAGGAGACATTGTGAGCAAGCCTTCCGACCTGGTCCAGGGAACGCTGGACATGCTGATCCTCAAAATACTGACGTTGCAACCCCTGAGTGGATGGGCCATCAGCCAGCGTTTGAAACAGATTTCCAGCGATGTGCTGGGCGTCAGCGACGGTTCCCTCTACCCTGCGCTGCACAAGCTGGAACATCGCGGTTGGATTCGGGCTCAGTGGAAGTCGAGTGAAAAAAACCGTCGAGCCAAGTTCTATTCGCTGACGCGGCTGGGGCAGAAGCAGCTCGAAAAGGAGACGGCCAACTGGAACCGCGTCTCAGCCGCAATCTCCGGCATAGTAAAGCTCAAAGAGGCTTGAAGATGGATATCGAACAATGGTTCTATTCCCTGCCATTGCGTTTGCGCTCCTTTTTCCACCCCAGTAAGGTGGATCAGGAACTACAAG
>QIAR01000301.1:5357-7693 GCA_003225595.1 Acidobacteriota bacterium
CGAGACGCTCGCGGCGGGAGCGTCCTGGCGGACTTTGTTCAGGATTTGCGGTATGGGTTCCGACAACTGTGCCGCAGCCATTGCCCCACCCATTCGTCAATCAGGTTCGCAACCGGAGCCGCACACAGGATTGCGCAGATTGGTACGTTCTTTACAGCGGCCAGCGCTAAATGTATCCCAGCCAGCGAGAGCACACACCAAGCAAACCGGCGTCGCCACGCGTTCCACAACCCGGCTGCCGCACATACCGGCAACAGCAGCTCAAACCAATAAAGCCTTGGGTTACGAAAATCCGGCGACAACCACTCCGTCACGTGAGTGGTGACGCTCGATGGCGAGAACAAGTACCACAGGACATGCCGATGAAGTTCCATTCCGTATGGGTTGGCTACCGTTGCTGCCAGGCAGGCTAGCCCAATTAGTCCAAACCAGCATGCCCACGCTCGCGGCTGTCGTTCGTCTGCACCAGTCTGGCGTACCACACTTTCACCCCACTTGACCGCTGCCGCCACAAACCAGACCGTAAGCAAGGCGAGGCCCGCAACAAAACCCGGAAACTTCTTGTGGTATGGAGGAGCTGGAGGCCAGTAGTTGTCCGCCCAACTCCAGACGGGAAACCCGAAAGCGATTGGCCAGGAACCCGAAGTGACGGATGCGAACGAACCCTTTGGGCAGCACGTGCAGAAAGAAGCGACGCAACTCAGTCGCGCTGAGAGTCATCTCATCTTGCTTGCCACCGCGGGCGTAATCCTTCCAGCGGAAGGTGACGCGTTCTTGTTCGAAGGCCAACAAGCGATGATTAGAAATGGCCACGCGATGGGTGTAACGACCGAGATAGCGCAACACCTGCATGGGACCGCCGAATGCAGGCTTGGCATAAACCACCCAGTCGTGGCGATGGAGACGACGCAGCAGTTTCGTGAACTGCTGGCGATCGGCGAGAGCGGCGGCCGGGCCTGCACACTGTAGCTTCTTACGACGGTGGAGGCGCTTCAGGCCAGCCAGGAACTTGCCACGAAAGACACGACTCAGCACTCTGACCGGTAAGAAGAAAGGATAGCGCGGGCGGACCCAGCGAAGATGATCGGGTGAGAGCCCGCCCGCGGGAATGACACAGTGAATGTGGGGGTGCAGAAGCAGGTTCTGTCCCCAGGTGTGCAGAATGCTCATCACACCGATCTCAGCTCCCAAGTGTTTTGGATCGGATGCGATTTCCAGCAGGGTTTGCGCGCTGGCGGTGAACAACAGATCGTAAAACAGACGCGGGTTTTCCAAGGCGAAGACATTGAGTTCGTGGGGCACGGTGAACACGACATGGAAATAGCTGGTAGCCAGGAGTTCGCGCTCTCGGGCCATCAGCCAGCGCTCGCGGGCTTGTGCCTGACACTTGGGGCAGTGCCGGTTTCTGCACGAGTTATAGGAGATGGCGCGATAACCGCAACGCAGGCAAGCATCGCGATGGCCGCCTAGGGCAGCGGTGCGGCAGCGCTGAATGGCCCGGAATGCTTTGAGCTGTTGAAAGTCGAAGCTCGATCGATACCGGGAAGCGATCGCCGTGCGCGCGTAGAATGTCGGCCACCTCGAGGGTGGGCCGAGTCATTTTTGTTTTCTTCGCTTGAAGCTGCGACTGATGTTCTGGGTGCTGGCTAAAGAAAGGCCGTCCAGGGGATTGACAACCGTCTGCAAGTGTCGCTGCGACAGATGCAGATACTGGGCGGTGGTTTCCAGATCCCCGTGCCCGAGCAAAACCTGGATGGTGCGCAAGTCGGTGCCCCCTTCCAACAGGTGGGTCGCCCAACTGTGGCGCAGGGTGTGCGGGGTAATACGTTTCTTGATGCCGGCCTGACGTGCCGCCTCGCTACATGCGATCCAAACGGTTTTGTCGGAAATCGGCTGATCGAGCGCCCGGCCACGAGTACGTGTGGGGAACATGTAGAGCTTCGGCTTCCGCCATTGCCAGTACTCTCGCAGCGTCTCCAACAGAGCCGAACTCAGAGGCAGGTCACGATCTTTGCCACCCTTGCCCGCCACCACACGGATGATCATGCGTTGACTATCGATGTCGCCGACTTTAAGACTAGCGAGTTCGCTGCGTCGCATGCCGGTGCCGTAGAGCGTCATCAGCAGCGTCGGTCGAAACAGGTTCCCGGCCGCGTTGATCAAACGCGAAACTTCTTCCCGGCTCAGCACCGTTGGCAGCCGGCGCCGATCCTGAGGGTAAGGCAAGAAATCGCGGAACTGATGACGCTTGAGAGTCTTGACGAAGAAGAACCGCAGCGCCGCCACTTGGTTGACCACGCTACCCGGCGTTAGCTTGCGCTCTCGCAGCAGATAGG
>QIAR01000363.1:0-5339 GCA_003225595.1 Acidobacteriota bacterium
CAACGGCCGGTTGGCCTCCATCAATACCATCCGGCACGCCTTCGTGAAGCCGGGCTGACGACCACTGCTCTTGCGGTCCACCAGTTCCAGCAGTTCTTCGCTCAGCACATTATCGCCAAATAGATTTGCCAGGCCGACGATAGTCTGCTTCACCGTGCCGATTCGCTTCATGATCTCGGCGCGCTGGCGCATCAACTGCCGCAATTCCTCATGTGCAGCCTTCACAACTTCCTGGACATGTGGATCACCATTTGGCATGTTCTTGCTTCCATTCCCGTTGACTCCGTTCCGCACCCTTTCCATGATTTCCCCCCGGGGTTCCAATCACCTCCGCTCCTTGCCGTACCAATGCACCGCGCCAGAAACAAGAGGAACACTACGCCCCTCCACCCAGATACGTACTCATCACGGTAGTCGGTTCCAGAAAAACGTGATCGAGTCGCCTGTGCCCGAATCACCAGTTGTACAAACATCTGGAGTGCGGGGACTTTCTTTCTTAGACGCAGTGATCACGAAAGGGTGAGCCCAATCTGACAACATAGAACGTCGAGGCAGTAGCGATCTTGTGGGTTTACAAAAATGGTCCACAAATGTGCAAACAACTCTCATATTATTTATGCTGTGAACTGCCCTGTATGCTATATGTTTCATTCTGCCACGCCTGAAGTCTATGCCACTTCTCTCACCATCTGAATGTTAGTTTGCTGGCGGCGTGTAGACTCATTCGGGCAGTGAGTTGCCTATCGCATGGCGAGAGAAGTGAGGGGCGGCGGCCAAATGGAAAAACAGAGGAGGGGGCTCGGAATGGGGAGCGGATTCGTTCGGGTAACACTAATTCCTTCGATTGCCCTGGCAGCTTTGTCGATCGTCTTAACAACGAGTGCTTGCGCAGACTCTATTCCGTTATTCACCGCAACCCGGGGCAGTGGAACCCTGAGTCTAAATTGGGGCGAGGGCCGGATGTTGTGGTCGGTGACGGGACCTTCCCTCAGTCTCACCTTTGCGGGTGACATCAACGTGCCACAGTGTAATACCGCGTGCATTGGCGGTGACTCTTTCTCCCCGGATACCCAGATAGCTAATTTCGGTGACTTCTTCGGCAGCGGAACGGTGGGTGGAACCTATTATCCTGCTCTCCTCTTCCTCACTGGTGCCCTGAACATTACGGGAGGGCATTTCATCATCGCTGGGGTGAACCCCGCGTTTCAGGGTCCTGTGATTTACTCCGGTGCGCTTTGGGCTTGCAAAACAATCGATGGGGTTGACTGCGAGTCCCCAATACTCTTCGGGCTAAGTTTCGCTCGTGGCGGAACGTTCACCGCAGGATTTTTCGGACCCAGCCCTTTTGGATACAATCTGGAGAGCGGCAAATACACGATTGTTCCTGAGCCGAGCACTCTATCGCTGCTGGCCAGCGGGCTAGCAGCCATGGGCGGCCTTGCACGCCGCAGGCGCATGGCTTAGTGACCGCCAACGATAGGAGTGGACAACAGCGCGATTACCTCTGGTGACCGCCGTTCCAGCCTCCCGGGTATTCTTGGAAGTGGCGTGCCCGCAATGTCTGAAAAATCCCCTTCGGTGTGCCGAGTTGGCGCGGACCCGCGCGATTCCCCAACGTCCGTCACTCTCCAATAGGGATCACCCGCACGTCTACCGCGATTACATCTTGTCGGAGCCCATTGAAGTCCGTAACCAGCAATCACAATACTGCCGCAAGCTGAATAACGGAGATCGTGAACCCATCCTGCTCGAGGCTCCTGCAGAAAACATTGAGGTGGAAGGATTAGTCCGGCTTCACAAATCGACCTGAGTTCAACAAGCACGTTCCCGACGTTTAGATTTTCGGCTGCTCACTTTGGCGGCTCAGATCCGGAGTTGTTTACTGAGCCATACTTTGCCGGAGACGAGGAGCGATTCTGCACGCCACCGAGCGTAGATCGGTCGCCCGCTTACAACCATCGCTGCTACTTCACTGCAGTCGGTTTCGTCTCCGAAGGACCCTCCTTGATCGGATTGCCTTCGTAATCGCGAACCTCCAAAGGCCCGATCGAAAGCTTCTTGAGCTCCGGTTCGATTTTGGCCCGGTCACCAGCCACAATTACTACCGCTGACTCAGGATGGACATACTGACTCGCAACACGCTGAACATCTGCGGCATTTACGACATCGATTTGAGCCGGCAGTTGCTTGTAGTAATCCAGCGGAAGATCGTAGGTAAACAAATCGCCGACCGTTTCTGCCGTACGCTCGCTCGTCTCGAATAGACCTGCCAGGGACAGGGAGAAGGCGCCCTTGGCCAACTTCAGTTCATCGGCAGAAAGCTGGGAAGTTCGGATGCGCTCCAATTCTTTGAAGGTTTCCTGGACGGCTTGAGCCGTAACGTCGGTGCGGATGGCGCCTCCGGCGGCGAACAGCCCAGGTCCGCGACGGTAGATGAACTGCGAGAAGCCACCGTAAGTATACCCATGCTGTTCGCGCAAGTTCATGTTGATTCGGCTGGAGAATAACCCACCCAAAGCATTGTTCATGACCTCGATGGGAACGTAATCGGGGGTGGAGCGGGGCACGCCGAGGCCGCCAACGACCACGAAGGTCTGTGGCGCGTCTGGCTTATCTACTACGGAGATGGTCCGAGAGGTCTTGACGTCAACGTGCGGTGGCAGGTGTTTGCTGGAGGCGCCTTTCCAGTTGCCGAAATATTTTTCGGCCAGTGTCCGAGCGTCTTCGGGCTTCAGATCACCAGCGACTACCAGGACTGAATTGCCGGGAACATAGCCCCGTCGCCAGAACTTCAGCATGTCGTCACGAGAGATGAGTTGATTGGATTTTCCCGTACCCACTTCGCGGTAGCCGTAGGGATGTCCGGGGCCGTAGACCGCCTTGAAGAAGGCGCCTAGCGTGAGTTGGACGGGGTCGTCGCGTAGTTGCTGGATTTTCGTTTGCCGGCGCTTGCGCACGCGGTCAATCTCGGCCGGGTCAAACTTCGAATTCAAAGTGATGTCGGAGAGTAGGTCGAAAGCAGAATCCACATTTTGCTTGAGCGTGCGAATGTCGGCCGATGATTTATCACTCGTGGAAGAACTTTGGAGGGTGGCGCCAATCTGGGCGGCGTCGTCGGCAATCTGGGGGGCGGAGCGGCGCATGGTGCCTTCCGTGAGCATATCCGCAGTAAAAGATGCCAAGCCAGGCTCGCTCACGGGATTAGCGTCACTGCCACTGAGAACCACCAAGTGAGCAGAGACAACCGGGAGCTTGTGCTGTTCGACCAGCATCACGGTGAGACCGTTTGCCAGCTCGAAGCGGGTGGGCACTGGCAGGCTCAGATGAGAGAGCGGTCCAGGCTGGGGCGGATTTGCTCTCCAAGGCTCGTCGGGCATGCTGCTAGCGACTGTGCTGGTCTCTTTAGCTTCCTTTTCCTCTGTTTCTTTTGTGCGGGGCGGATCGTCCACAACTTTTTTGCCCGGGACCCCGAAGACGACGGCACGCTCGCTTGGCTTAAGCATCTCGTCGGCAACGCGCTTCAAGTCGGCGGTGGTGGCATGGTTGTAGCGTTCCAGGTCCTTAGGCAGATAACCCGGATCGCCGAGATAATGGTTGTATTGGTTGAGGCGGTCGGCCACGCCCCCGAAACCGCCGAGCCGTTCCAGCTTCTCAATGATCTGCGCTTCAATTACATTGCGAGCGCGATCCAGCTCGGCTTGGGTGGTCCCTTCCGTCCGCAGTTTTGTAAGTTCTTCATCGATGGCCTTTTCCAGATCCTCCGGTTTGACGCCAGGCTTCGCCGTGGCCTGGATTTCAAATACCGAGCCCAGGATCAAGGGCTGGCTCTGCACTTGTACGTCTTGCGCGATCTGTTTCTCATAAACCAGCCTTTTGTATAGACGGCTAGATTTCCCGCCGCCCAGTAACTGTGCGAGCAGGCCCGCTTCGGCATCGCCGGGCTTGTAGATGGGAGCCGTGATCCAGCCCATATACACACGCGGCAATTCGACTTGATCAGTTACCACGGCATGACGCTCAGAGCTGATGGGCGGAGTGGCTGCACTGATTTTGGGTACGGACGGGCCCGCCGGGATCGAACCGAAGTATTTTTCGACCAGAGCCTTGGCCTGACCCGGATCGAAGTCGCCGGTGATAGCCAGGCTGGCGTTATTGGGTGAGTAATACTGGCGGAAGAACTCGCGCACGTCGTCCAGGCGGGCAGCCTCGACGTCATGATGTGAGCCGATCACGTCGGCATAGTAAGGGTGGTCTTTGGGAAAGAGCTGGTGAAAGAGCTGTTCTTCGACCAGACCGTATGGTTCATTTTCCACGCTCTGCCGACGCTCGTTACGCACGACGTCGCGTTGGTTGGCGAGCTTCTCACGGTCGAGAGTGCCCAATAGATAGGCCATGCGGTCACTCTCCAACCAGAGCGCCAGTTCTAACTGGTTCGAAGGCAGAGTCTCGAAGTAGTTGGTCCGGTCGAAGTCAGTGGTTCCGTTGATGTCGCTGGCGCCGGCTGCCTCGAGATAGCGGAAGTGAGCCTTGGGACCCACGTGCTTGGAACCTTCAAACATCATGTGCTCGAACAGGTGAGCGAATCCGGTTCGGCCCGGGCGCTCGTTCGCAGGCCCCACGTGGTACCAGATGTTGACCGCCACCAGGGGCAGCCGGTGGTCCTCATAGAGGATTAGATCTAAGCCGTTCTTGAGCGTGTACTTTTCATATTTGATCTGGGGCTGCGTGGATGATGGGGTCGCGGGAGCTGACGAGGTTACGGCGGCCGCTTGGGCCAGCGCGGTGAGGGCGAGGAATAGTGCGAGGCAAGCGAGAGAGAGGAACTGACGAGCACGGTTGTTCGGCATGATCTGGCCTCCAGGAAAGCTCACAATCATAGACTCTGGATCTGGGTCAAGGAAAGCGACACTGGTCAGCCCAACCGGGAGACATGGTCAACATACTAAGCATAGGTTGACAAATGGAGTTATCAAGCGGCTGAACACGATCTAAGATATTTACGCGGCGCGTCCGGCCTTGGCCGTCGTAGTCTCCACGCTTTCCGTCTGCTGCCAGGTGTAGTACATGCGATGGATTACTGTGATCGTGGAGAGGACCGCGATCACCCACAACACGGGTCCAAAACAATAGTGGTTCCTTTCTCGTTCGCATCCCTCACGAACTTCATGACGATACCTCCATCTGCGGTACCAAGAATTATACGGTGGGGGCAAGCAACTCCTCGACTGTCCAAACGTGGTTGGCAATTATTTGCAGGAATTGCAGCGCCAGCGTTGAATGCGACGCTTACCAAAGTATCCAAACCGCTTGCAGGTTTGGTGCTGGCATCGAATGCAGGT
>QIAR01000363.1:5354-6746 GCA_003225595.1 Acidobacteriota bacterium
AAATCGGTTTGGGTCTAGATCGTGGCTAACCCCGCGATTTGGATTAGCCCCGACTCCTGTTTCAGCAGAAGCCGGGGCGCTTGTTTGTTACTCAGTTAATCGGTGGGGAGCGCGTCATCGCTTTCTACCTGCCTTTCTGAAACGCTCTGCGCTCGTAACGCGGGGCGTTTCGTATTTGACTCCGAAGTCATCATCCCCCATAGAAGGCTTTACTGCCCCTTTTCTTCTGTGCGGGGGGCAGCTTAACAACAGTTTGGGCATAGTCCCCAAGTTCCTTGTCCCCTGCCGCGATGCGATCACCCGGTGTCAAGCGCCGCCTATAGAGCGTGCCGCTTTCAGTGGTTCTGGATTCCAAATGTGTGGGAACCATCCGTTTGAGCGTGGTGCCGATGGATGCCAAAGGGTTGGCTTGGTAATGTCTAAGCTCGAATCCCATTTCTATGAGGTAGTCCCGAACATTAGACGCCGTGAGCCATTCGCCTTTGTGTTCCGAAAAGACCAATCTAATTGCGTCCTGCAGGCCACTGCTCTCAGCCTCCATGTTCTCCATCGTTTGCTTGTAGTTTTGTTGCTTGTCTTCGGGAAGCAGCGGGAACATCGCAGTAAGCAGTTGATTGACCTTCACGATCTCCACATCTGTTTGGTCGCGCTGCCGAATCAATTCCAGGCGACGTCTTACGAGTTCGCCAAACATCTGGAGGTAGTCGATAGGCTTTTGCAGGTCCATAAGGAAGGCGGCGGGTGAACCGTGGCCTGGGCAATTAAATCACCAGGAATCAAAGCGGCAACACGGTATTTAAGACAGTACCGACACTTGACACTTGGAGCAGGAGACATGGCCAACACGCTAAGCATAGGTTGACAAATGGAGTTATCAACTGCGGCTGAACACGATTTAAGGTGTTTACGCGGCGCGTCCGGCCTTGGCCGTCGTAGTCTCCACGCTTTCCGTCTGCTGCCAGGTGTAGTACATGCGATGGATTACTGTGATCGTGGAGAGGACCGCGATCACCCACAACACGGGTGCCATACGATTGGCGAGCGCGCCAATAATGATCAGCACGAGGCGTTCGGGTCGATCCATGAATCCCACCTTGCAGGACCCGATGAGCGACTCGGCACGGGCGCGCGTGTAGCTCACCATCACAGCACTGATCATGACGAGTGCGGTCAGCACGACGTAAAAGAAACGGTTGCCGCGGGCGTAGAAAACGAGGAGCCCAAAGAATAAGGCGGCGTCGCTGTAACGGTCGAGGACAGAATCAAAGAAGGCACCGAAGCGGGTCACCTGATTGCTCGCCCGCGCTACAGGGCCGTCAACCAAATCGAAGAACCCGGCGGCGAAGACCACCAGTCCCGCATAGAAGAACATGCGGCGCTGGTTCTCACCGG
>QIAR01000364.1 GCA_003225595.1 Acidobacteriota bacterium
GATGGCGTCGTGCCGGATACGTTCAGTGAAACGGAGAAGCCTGTTTTTATCCTGACTGCTGGACGCGAGCACCGGAGTAACCAGGAATGCCGCTTGTGGGACAATCTTCGCGGTCCGCGATTCGCCGTGAATCTCAAGGGTGCTGATCACGTGACTCCCTCGGATTTGGTCTGGTTGGCAAAGGGTGCAATCAAGACCGGCACCATGGGCCCGGAGAAAACTGTCGCGGCTATAAGAGATTACATCGCCGCATTTCTCGACACGAATCTACGGAGCGAGCCGGAGGGTCCTCTCCTGACCGGACCGTCTGTAGAGTATCCCGATGCGGCTGTAACCACGCGGAGCCAATCCCTTTGCGGTGGACCGTAGACCATTCCCCACCGCAGAGTTGCACCGTCGTTATCACGGCCAGTTAGGAGTGATCCGATACCACAACGTGATGGGTCAGGGTAGTGGTTGGCTCGAACTGGCATGGATTCGAATCAACACGAACTAAGACTCGAATATCAATTCGCAATCAAAGGTGGGCTCTTCTATTATGCGCCTCCGTTTGACGCCTCCCCCACCCTCTGCTACCTTCTAAAGTTTCCTCCCTGCCCCATTCCTTCGCCTGCTCGCAGCGAGAAAACACATTAGCCGGCAAGCGATCAAACTAGTGATCCAAACTGAGCTAGCGACCAAATAAGAAAGAGAACATCATGGCTATCAAGTTCCGAGGAGTCGATTTCCTCGAATTCGACGCGCTGCTTAGTGACGACGAGCGCCTGGTCCGCGATACCACTCGCAGATTCATCGAAGACAATCTCATTCCCATCATTGAGGATTGCAACCGCGCCGGCCGCTTTCCCCGCGAACTGGTGAAGCCGATGGCCGATCTGGGATTCTTCGGCGCCAGTCTGAAGGGCTACGGCTGCGCAGGCATGTCGAACGTGGAATACGGCCTGGTCACACAGGAACTGGAGCGCGGAGACAGCGGCGTGCGTTCTTTCGTCAGCGTGCAGTCAGCGCTGGTGATGTATCCCATCTCCGCCTTCGGCAGCGAGGAACAGAAGCAGCAATGGCTCCCTGCGCTACAGAAAGGCGAAAAGCTAGGTTGCTTCGGACTCACAGAACCTGATTTCGGATCAAACCCCGGCGGTATGCGTACCCGCGCCCGCAGAGTTGGGAACGAATACATTCTGAACGGCGAGAAGATGTGGATCACCTCTGGTTCCATCGCCGATGTCGCCATTATTTGGGCTAAAAACGAAGAGGAAGATGACAACATCCGCGGCTTCCTGGTCGAAACCAATCGCCCCGGTTTCCGCGCGGAAGATATCCACGGCAAATGGTCGTTGCGGGCGTCGGTGACTTCGAGTTTGTCTCTGCAAGACGTGCGGATTCCGCAATCAAATTTGCTGCCTGCCAGTGGTGGGCTGAAGTCTCCACTCATGTGCCTGAATCAGGCGCGCTATGGGATCGCCTGGGGCGCGGTGGGTGCGGCCATGGCCTGCTACGATTGCGCTCTGCAATACTCACTCTTCCGCAAACAATTTCGCGACCAGCCCATCGCCTCGCATCAACTGATTCAGGAAAAGCTCGCCTGGATGATCACCGAGATCGCCAAGGCGCAACTACTCGTGCTGCAAGTCGGCCGTCTCAAAGATCAAGACAAGGCCGGCCACCAGCACATCTCGATGGCTAAGCGCAACAATGTCTGGATGGCTCTGGAGTGTGCACGCATGTCCCGCGACATTCTGGGCGCGAACGGGGTGGCGGACGAATACCCCATCTTCCGCCACATGGCAAACCTTGAGTCGGTGAAGACCTACGAGGGCACGCACGACATCCACACTCTGATCATTGGCCAGGCGGTGACGGGGATTGACGCGTTCTAGTTGGCAATCGCCCTGCCTCTCACACGACTTCCTCGAATAAAGCGGAAGGCTGATTCCCATCTTCGGGCTAGTTGTCCTAGTTCTCATAGCGTTGATCCGGATTTTCTTTTCACTTTATTGACACGCCCAAGCAGACGGTCCAGAATCCTGCCGTCCGCGTGTCCCGAAACTGGGCTTTTGGGCGTTCCTCGGGATGGCCCGACAATGCTCCCCCGGGCTTTTAGGCGTCCTTCGAGACAGCCTGCGCTGCCCGAATACGGAGTTTGTGCGACGGCAAGAAATTGCCGCCAGCACGGTTGCCCTGAGGGACACGCGGCTTCTTCCGCTCTCGCCACCCAGTCATTTCCCAACAAGTTCCCATGTCGTCGATTGCCAACCTTTGAGTGTCGTCATTTTAGAAAGGTCATTCAAGAAATCCGATCCAGGCTGAAATCGCTCACTCGCGAAAACCGGAAAGAATGACCTTTTCATACAGCAGTATGGGACGGCTCTTCGAGCAACTCATAAGCGAAGTTCCGCAGAAGGCGGCAGCGAGGCGGGGGGATTTCCTGGCATGCTGATATCTCGAGGATTGGGACTTACGAGTACGGTGCCGGTAGTTCCTTTTCTCGCCGGTGGGCTCGCATCACATCCTGCTGGTGGGTTCGGATGCGCAGAGCAGAACGCGGTTTGCCGGTGCACAGCAATACGAAGCCAGCATCGCGATCTTCAGGAAAATAGCTGACCGAATCGGACTGGTCTACCTCGCCGCCCTTCTCCAGCCGTCCCGCGCAGGTGAGGCAGCGTCCCTGGTGGCAGAGCGCCGGCAAGACGATCCCCGCTGCCCACGCGGTGTCCCAGATGTGCTGGTCCCCGTTCACGGGAATGGTCCGAACGCCATCCGGCAGAATGAGCGTCACCTCGAACGAAGTCGGATCAGGGCTCACGATTTCATTCTACGTACGAAAGAGGATACGGGCGAGAAATGCATCCTGCCCGGCGCTGGTCCGGACAGGATGCCGCAAGGAGAGTTATGGATTATAGAAGCCGCGGTTCTTGCTGTAAGGCGCGTGTCCCGGTTCGCCGCGGCGGAAGTGTCCGGACGGAATCGATTTACCGTCGCGCTCCTTCGCCAACAGTTCGATGAACCAGGCCTCATGCTCCACTTCTTCGTTGAGAATCCGCGAGGCCAGGTCGTAGGTGCGCGGGTCTTTGCCGAAGGTCATATCGCACACCGCACTCCAACTGCGGATGGCACACCGTTCCGATTCCAACAGGAGGGTGAGGATATTGACAACGGTTGGAGGGTCAGGCAGCTTAGCGGCCGCACATCCCGCCTGATCATGGAATTCTCTCAGGTCATTGGGCAACTCGCCACCCAACTCGTAAATCCGAGGCACGATCAGCTCCCAGTGAGCGCGATCTTCCAGGCGCGCATCCTCGCATATCTCCTTGTAGTCTTCATGGCCGGCCAGGTGCATGCGCAAAATCGTGTAGTAGTAATAGGTGCTGGCAAATTCAGCCGCCGCATTGGCGATCAGAATTTTGATGAGCTTCTCGACATCGACTCCACGGGCGCGGATCGTCTCTACCCCCACCCGCTGCGTGACATCGCCGTGTTTCACGACATGCTCTTTCTTCTCAGGCATACTACCTCCTCTTCGCGACGAGTCTAGCCTTCTCTCGATTATTGGTCTAAGATATAGTTTCTATTCTTTCCATAGGCTCTGCATCTGATAGCTTCTGGTTCCAATAATCATGCAAGTGCATCAGCTTCGCTACTTCTGCGCCGTCGCCAGCACGCGTAACTTCACCCGTGCCGCCGAACGCGAACATGTGAGCCAACCCTCGCTCTCGCAGCAGGTGCTCAAGCTAGAGGATGAACTGGGAGCGAAGTTGTTCGATCGCTTGGGGCGAGCAGTGCAGCTTACGCCTTTTGGCGAAGTTTTTTTGCCTCGCGCGGAAGCGATTCTCCGTCAGTTGAGCCAAGCCAAGCTGGAAATTGAGGAGATGGCGGGGCTCGAAAAAGGGCGCGTCCTGGTGGGCGCGATTCCTACCATCGCGCCTTACTTTCTGCCGGCGCGATTGTCCAGTTTTGCTTGCAAGTATCGCCATATACAGGTGAGCGTCATCGAGGAAATCACGCCTGTACTTCTGAAAAAGCTTCAAGAGGCCGCCCTCGACATGGCCATCATGGCTCTCCCGATTGCTGGCGAAACTTTCGTCTGCCAGGAGCTTCTGCGTGAGCCACTGTACCTTGTCCTACCACCGACCCATCGGCTTGCGCGGCACGAGTCCGTGCATCTTAAGCAGATCGAGAACGATTCTTTTCTCCTGCTCAAGGAAGGACACTGCTTCCGCGAAAACGCGCTCGCCGCATGCGGCCGCGCCAAGTTGCAGCCGAACGTAGTTTTTGAAAGCGGGCAGTTCGCTACTATCCTGGCCATGGTGGCTGCCGGTACTGGCGTTTCCATCGTGCCCCACATGGCGGTGGAACATCGCGAGGATTGTTGCTTCGTGCCTCTCGCCGATCGCGGTGCCTTTCGTCGGGTGGGCGTCGTGCAATTGAAGCAGCACTTCCGCAGCCGCGCCCAGCGCGCATTCCTGGAGCATCTCCGTCACAGTGTTCGCCACGACTCCAGCGAGCAGTTGGCGAGCTGACATAGACTGTTGATGCACGCTCTGCAAGGTAATGTTCTGAATGACGCGTCCTTCTCTTTCCCTGCCCTACTGGATAGCGGTATAGTCTTTCACCGCGCTTCTTATTTGCGCTTTTATGCAAGGAGGGCCCCCTTATGGCAACCCATATACGTCCTGAAGCCAAGGCCGAACCCAGAGCCAGGAGTTTTGGCGAGAATCTGGAAAGCGATCTGGCGCTCGAGTTCCTGCGCGTCGTGGAAAATGCGGCTATCGCTTCCGCCCGCACCATGGGCCAGGGCGACCGCAAACTAGCCGATCACGTTGCAACCGAGTCCATGCGCGAAACCATGGACACGGTTCCGATGCGTGGCACGATCGTCATCGGAGAAGGCGAGCGCGACGAGGCGCCCATGCTCTATATCGGCGAGCAGGTTGGCGCCGAATTCCCTGACGGCCGCGACGTCCCGCAGGTCGACATTGCTGTCGATCCCCTTGAGGGAACCAATCTCTGCGCTACTGGTGCACCCGGCGCGATCACGGTACTGGCGGCTTCCGAGAAAGGCGGCCTGCTCAACGCGCCCGACTGCTACATGGAAAAAATTGTGATCGGGCCTTCTTGCAAGAATGCGGTAGAGCTCGATGCGCCCGTGGCCGACAACCTGAAGAACATCGCAAAACGGCTGGATCGCGATGTAGAGGATCTTGTGGTAATCGTGCTTGACCGCCCCAGGCACGAAAAGCTGATCTCTGACATTCGCGCTGCCGGGGCACGCATCAAGCTGATCAGCGATGGGGACCTATCCGCCGGGATCGCGTCCGCTGTCCTCGGCACTGGGGTGCATGCGGTCATGGGTTCGGGGGGTGCGCCAGAAGGCGTCATCACCGCAGCCGCTGTCCGCTGCTTGAACGGCTACATGCTCGGTCGATTGGTCATCAGCAAGCCTGAACTGGAAGAACGCATCGCCCGTATGGGCATCAAGGACAAAAACAAAATCTACGAGGCTGAAGATCTCGCTCCCGGCAAGCAGCTTATCTTCGCCGCGACCGGCGTGACCGAGGGCTCGCTGATGCGCGGGGTGCGCTTCTTCGGAGAAGGCACCCGGACTTCGTCGGTGATCATGACCCTGCGCACTGGCAAGGTACGTTTTATCGATAGCATCCACCTGGAGAAAGGACCAGATGTGAAAGTTAAGTTTGCGTAGTAGTCGTTAGTCGCTGGTCGTTTTTCGATAGATCAGATTTTCGGCGCTTCGCTCTGACGCGAGCCGATTTGCTTGGGTAATTCTCTGATCGCATAGCCGGTCAGAGCCGAGATGATGGAACCGGCTATTGTCAGGAACAACGTGCTGGCGTATCGTCCGAGCCATCCGACGTGGTCAGGACTCTCCCCGACCGTGCTGTTCGCGACTTGCCAAGAGAGCGATAGATCGCCCCGCCGGGCGGAGACAGATAAGTTCCGCTCGCTGTTGCGGACGAACTCGCCACTGATGCCGTCGTCGACTGTCGAGCCATCATCGGAAGCGACCTGCACCCGAATCAGGTGCTTGCCCGAGGTAAGCGGCACGTTCTGCGAAAGGCTGCCTTGCACCGAATCCGGAATGAGGCCGAACTTCTTCTTCGCAGATCCGGTGAGCTTGCCGGAGTAGGCGAGATCGCCATCCACCCACAGATAAATTTGCGCGCTGCGGAATCCGTGCTGTACTTTCAGGTGGAGAGTGGCAGTCTTCGCCAATGAAGCGGTGTACAGCGCCATCAGGATCGCCGCCACTGTGAACAGGCCCAGCACGATCCAGGCCTTGATTGGAACCCGCGCGGCCTGTTGTCGAGTCTTCTGCCAAAACAACGTCGCAGGGGCTCGTAATGGCGATTGCTTCTCGTGCTTCGTGGAAATTTCGTACATGGGAACTTCTATTTTCGGTCACGGTAAGCCGAAGCTCCAGTTACCAAGGTGCAAAGCTGGTCGCTAGTTGACAGCCGTTCGTCGTTGGCTTGGCTGCAGGTTTCGGCGTCAGGCTTCTGGAACGCAAAGCGCAGAGAACAAAGCTTGAGATCTTCAGCCTCAAGGTCTCAACCAAACCCCCAGCCAGACTTATCATCTAAAATAATAAGAACCCGGCCGAAACATTCGAGGAGGACTTATGCGCAAACTCGGGATCGTGATCGGGATCATTGTGGTCGTCATTATCGTCGCGGTGATTGCTCTGTGGGCGCTCGTGGATGTAAATCAGTACCACGGGCTCGTGCAAGCTGAGCTCGAAAAGCGTTTGGATCGTAAAGTCACACTGGGTGACATGCACCTGGGGCTGTTGCCACCACGATTCCAAGT
>QIAR01000365.1 GCA_003225595.1 Acidobacteriota bacterium
TAATTGGAAACACGGCCTCTATTCTACCGAGGCGGCTACAGAGCGCCGAAGCCTGTGCCAGCTACTGCGCGGATATAGGGAAACACTTGCGAAACTCAGCAAAACTATCGCGGTGCATGGGGTAGATTGACAGTTTCTGTGTAGGCTCCCTCCCCCGCGGTCGGCCGGCAAAACAGATGGAGGTTCTGCTTCTGATTTCCCAAATTTCCTTTGCAATCAGACGCTGGCTTTACCGCTACATCGAATGTGAAGCGACCGACAGCGGCGAACGGTTCACGCACATAAGACGAAAATCCGCTCACACTCTAAGGAACCATGCAGCCGCTTCGCTTGAAATCCCGCGGTGGAAGGTGCTTTACTGATAGCCGCTTGAGTGGATTGAAACCTACAGTATCCCTTCCGGACTGTCTGCATGGCGAATCGTATGGTGTCGCGCCTTCTGCGTGTTTTCGCAATTTGTCTACTTCCGATTGTTACTCAGGCCCAGACCAACAGCCCCAACAAGCCGACCTGGTGGGCCAAGTATCAGTCGCTTGCCACCCACGGCGGTGCAGGGCGGCGGGGCGACAAGCTCCCAGATTCTTGGTACAAACGTCGACGTGTCCGATGAGTGTGGACCGCAGAGTGAGACGTTCATTACCGTGAATCCGTCACGGCCTAGCATGCTTGCTGCAGGTTCAAACGAAATCTTTCGCGATCCCATGCGCGGGTATTTTTCGAGCAATGCCGGGAAGAGTTGGGGCGCGGTCGATCTGCCGCTGCCCCTACCACGGCAAGGTACGAATGATGTGCCTTTGGTTCTGATCCATCGCTTGCTTTTGATACCAGTGGCAATCTCTTTTACGGGTACATTGTCGTTTTAACCGGAAATGGTTTGGGGGCCGGTCATTGGCGACGAGTGCGAAGAACATAGCGTAGTGGACCATTTCCTGACCACTCGTCGATACTTGCAATTGCGGCTTTCACGGCGGAAAATGGCACGATCCCACTTTTTCCCAATGTTGTCGCCGTCAACGTGAGGAGACACACCTCTTGACCAGAATGTTCAAAGTGCTTCTCGTTCTATCCTAAGGCCCGAGCCCGCCGTCAAAAGAAGTTCAGTGGCGGCGCGCTGGCCGCTAGCGATGGCGCCGTGCACCGTCCCGTTGTGTCCGCTGAAATCGGTCGCTTCTCCGGCAAAGAACAGGGTATTCCGAACCGGTGCAGCTAGTCTGCGCGCAGCTTCCTTACTATCGGCGAGAGCGTAACTGTAGGCACCCCGGCGGTAGGGATCAGACTGCCAGTCGTGTACAAAAGATACTTGCACCAAGTCCCGCAAGGTTTCCACGGGTACCCCAAAGACGTGGTGCAAGACCTGCAATCCACGCTCCATGATGGCTGCATTTCCGCGGCCGGAGAGCTGCTCAGCACGGACTAGTCTTACCTTTGCTGGTCGGGGAGAACACAACTCCTTGCGCGGCCAGGTTTGTTATCTCAGCTAGGTTCATTGTCCACACCTTAATAAGCAGGGCGGGCAGGTGTGAAGGACCCGCCCCGCCAAAATCTCGCACAGAAGCACGAGGCCAGGGGATCAAGCCCGGCGAGGACTTAATACTGAGTTTCGGCTGAACCAGGAAATATCGGCCTAGAGACGGGACGAGCCTTCCTTGTAAGAGTGAATCGGCCAGTAGGTAGGGTATTGGGTCCCTAGGTAAACCACGACCTTGGCTGATGTGAAACAGCGTCAAAATCGAACGTCTGCTGCCTGTCGATCATTCTCAAAAGTATTCATCAGCTTGTCTAAAATCAGGTCATCAAGCCAAATGTGCCGACCCAATTTGTGTAGCGTCATCAGGTTCACCAGGGACACGTGAAAAATAGGATTTTTACAGGCTGGCGTGCTCGGCGGAGATCAACCCCATGCTCCTCCCTACCAAAGCCCAGAATGGAGCGACGAACCTGTGGCAGCAGCCAATAGCAGGTGGAAAACCGGAACAGCTGACCCCGGGTCACCTTTCCTTTCCGCCAAGCTGAGCCAATCACATCCACGATTACTGGGTGTACCGCTGCGGCAGACTACTTCCGCGCCGCAGCGCGCCGCTTCAGCAACCAGAAGGCAGGACAGCTGGCAAGGATCACACTGAGACCATAGAAGCTGTGGCGGGTATCGGCGGCAAGGGCCGACGCCAGGAAGATCGGGGATAGGAACAATACAAGTCCGACTGTCCAGGGATAGCCCCAGGCACGGTACGGGCGCGGTGTTTCGGGCTCCTTCTTTCGCAGCAGAAATACAGCGAGGTACGCAAGGGTGTACTTTGCCACAAAGAAGAAAGCGCCCAAGGCCAGCACGAACTGAAACGAGCCGGAAATTATCATGAGGAACAGCGCTGCCGCAGTGGCCCAAAGTCCGACTGTGGGCGTGCCGCCCGCATTTACACGAGTGAACTGCCGGAACCCGGCGCCGTCCTCAGCCATGATGTATAAGACGCGAGGGCAATCGAGCAGCGTGGCATTGGCCAAGGCCAGGAGTGAAACGATCATTACGAGGTAGACAAAGCTATTGCCGTACTGGCCGACAAGGGCGACCGCGATCGGTGCGACCGAGAGGGTCTGCCGCGTCATTTCAGTGACTGGAACCACGTGCAGCACGGCCACGTTCGTCAGCACGTAGATGCCGGCCAGCAGCAGCACACTAGTCATCATCGCGCGGGGGATTTCGCGCCCTGGGTTCTCGATTTCATCACCGAAGTAAATGACGCTGTACCAGCCGTCATAGGTGTAGATGACAGTTTGGACAACCAAGAGGACAGCCGTAGCGAGTGCCAGGCCGGAGGGCAAAGGCAAGGGAGTTGCAGTTGAGGCAGTTTTGCGGACGAGCGTCAGTCCGGCCACGATAAGGCAGAGAAAGACCACAGCGGTAATCCCGCTGGTGATGTTTTGCGCCCAGCCGCCCCAGAGCACTCCGCGCCATTGCACCAGCGCGAGAGCCATGACAGCAGCAAGGGCGACCAGCACTTCGTGTCCGGCCAAGCGCGGCAGCAGGTGGTGGGCGTAGTCACCGGCAAGAATTGCCACCAGCGCTCCGCTGGCACAGAGGCCCATCCAGTCTGTCCAGCCCACGGCAAACGAGAGGTACTCGCCATAGGCGCGCCGGGTGAGTACGTAATAGCCACCAGAGCGCGGAATCATCGCGCCCAGCTCGGCCATGGCGAAACTGCCCAACAGCGAATACACGCCGCCCGCGACCCAAGCAGCGATGATGAGGGCAGGAACAGGAATCCGGGCAGCGATTTCGCCCGGCGTTCCCATAATGCCTGCTCCGATAGTGTTGCCCAAAGTGACGGAAACACCGAAACCAAGGCCGAGCACCCGCAGCAACCCGCGAGCGGGAGACGCCTGCGACGGATCGGTTGCGGTGTGGTGCCGCTGCTCAATAGGGCTGCTCCTGAGGCGCAATTACTCTGAGGCGCAAAGAGGAATGTGTCAATTTACACCTGTTCGACCCGGCCGTACCATGCCAAATGCTGGAAGGATGGAGGTCGGACCCCAAGAGCTTCTTGTCGAGAAGTCCCCCTTTGCACCAAAAGGTTCGATACGGAAGCGCAAGCTAGAGACAGATTGGAATAGCGAAGTCGACCTCTCTGGTGAAGGCCGGCCTAGCGTGTCAACGAGCTGTCACCGCCGATCAACATGTACTGGTCGAACGCTCTCTTCGTATCCGGAGAGATTTTCGAGCGGTAAAACTGCCAGCGACTCGATATGTGTCCGACTCCCTCTGCCCAGCAGCCGTTCCCGCCAGCTACCTACATTCAGCACCAGCGCAAGAATCCTGGAGGCTGTCCTCCTGGTGGGCTGGGCGAAATTCGCCAACACTGTTGCATTCGGTCTTGGAACCGTGCCGGACTTTCACAACCGAAGAATCGCGGAAGAATTAGGGAAGGCCCGAGCCGCCCACCAGGAGACCCATGTACCTGTGATCGGCTAGTGGATGGCTTCCGCGGTGTCAGCTGTTTCAACGTCGCTTGCGCTGGCGGTCCGCGAGGTGATCATTTAGCTTCTTGTAGAACGTTTGACTAGCCCTCGCGGGAATCTCGAAAGCTCGGCCGTCGCCCACAAGCTTGACCACGTTCCGTGCGCCATCCAGGATGGCGCTACAGTGGGCACAGTCCTTAAAGTGGGAGGCCATCGTGGCATGGAGCCCGGGATCCACTTCGTCGTCAAGATAGTTTGAAATCTGCCGCCACACTTCTTCGCAGTCGATTTCGATGGGTTTTTTGGCCACGTGCCTTATTCCCGTTCCAGGCTACGATCCAGCCTTCGGTCTCGTTCTCGTTATCAAGGTCGAACATTCATATTCTCGCGCCTTCCTTCCAACCTCGGTCAAAAACAGGTGCAAGCATATCGCGCATCATGGCTCACTACTCGGTAAGCAGGTTTGACTGCCGCTTTGGAAGAAGCAATTGTCCTCTCATGTGACACAGCAACCCCAAAAAGTTGACACTTCCTCCCGGACCTCGTTCCCAAGAAGTCGATACCTACGAATAATCAGGAACTTGGGCAGCCTGCCCGATCTTCGAGCGTCTCCGGCGCACGGAGCGACGAACTGCCACGGTGCGCCTGCCTCCCAGTTCTGCCAAGACCTCAGGTGGCATCTGCGGCGGAACGTCCACATTGTCAAGAAAAATCGCGATCTTCCACCTTCCGTCGGTACTCTTTTGCCAGATCTCCAGGTATCGTGTGCGCGTTGTGATCGACCTTCCACGCTTCTTGGGTGTCAGCGTGAGCCGGTGCCAGCCCCAGTCGAAAGCGAATGGACCATGAACTCGAATGGAAATGATCGTGACTGCAGTTCCGCGTCGTATCGTGCAAAGAGTTTTTTCATCCGATGCTTAAGCACTGCCCGTGCCTCAGCGCCGTAGAAGGACGCAAGGCCCGCGGACATGTCACTGTATCCGTCCGCAAAAACGGAAAGAACGCCGTTCACATCCCCTTTGTTGTAAGCATCGCGCAGCTTTGTCTTTGCTAGCCGAATCGCGTAGCTATCATCCATGTTTTTTCTCAATTTCCTGACTCAGTCCTCGATAGCGGGGCCTTCATTGGACAGATCAGCGGACGAATCCCCGGAGTATTTAGCCGGATTCGGTAGAGACCGATTTTTGCACAAAGATATAGAGTTTTGCCGTCGTCGTCGCCCCACTCGAAGTTGTGCGGATGCTCCGGGCCGACAATCGTGCCCAGGTGCCTGCCTTCTGGCGAGATGACCCACAAGCCACCGGGACCAGAGACGTAGAGATTACCCTTCTGATCGACCTTCATCCCGTCGAGCGCATCTTCGCCTTCGGCCGACGTCATATCAAAGAAGATTTTTCCATTCAACAGCGTTCCATCCAGGTTCACTTCGTACCGCATGATGATTTTCTTCTTCTTATCCCAATTGTCTACATAGAAGTACTTTTCGTCGGGTGAAAATGCGAGGCCATTCGGGCCGCTCAGTTCGTTGGTCAGCAGCTGAACGTTTTTCCCGTCCGGAGACACCCGGAAGACTCCGCTGTAGGGCAGCTCTTTTCGTGGATCGTCGAAAAACTTCGGCAGTCCAAATGGAGGATCGGTGAAATACAAAGCTCCATCCGACTTGTAGACGAGGTCGTTGGGACTGTTGAGCCGCTTCCCCTCATAACGATCAGCCAGTACCGTGAGCTGTCCGTTCTTTTCCATGCGAACGACTCGCCGGTTGCCGTGCTGGTTGATGGTGAGGCGACCCTGCTTATCGAGAGTCAGGCCGTTGGAACCGGGTTGATTGTACTCGCCGATATCCATGCCACGGTAGCCGCTCTTGGTCATGAAGATCGACAGCTGCCCATCCTGGGTCCAACGGTAGATAACGTTGTTATTGGGATCGCTGAAGAGGAGGTAACCGTCCGTGTCTTCCGCGCGGCACCCAGATGGGCCCCTCGGTAAACAGGAATCCTCCTGCGAGTTTCTCGATTTTAGCGCCCGCCGGAACAATCTCGTCCAGTGCCGGGTCCTTCCTGATCACCTGTGCCGGAGTCTCGCTGATCGCCACCTTGGGCGACTTGTAAAAATCGAGGGTTGCCGACTTGATCCAGATGAAATTCTGGGGGCTGTAGGAAATTGGCCCGTTGATCCCGAAGACAGCAAGGTCAATGCGTTGGCCGGGCTGGGCGTTTCTGGTGATGACGATACGATTGGGAGCATTGAATCCCTTGATGACTGGCCCGCCAGGCTGGCCTAGCACACGGGGCATTTTGCCGTCGGCCCAGACTTCAGCGTAGTCGTCAATCACGATTTCAAACGCGACCGTCGACCCCGCGGTTTCAAAATTGCCGACCTTCTCTGGGATGGCAATATTTATGCGATACCAGTTGAAACAGACCTTTGCGGTTGATCGCCGCTGATCAAGACTAGCGGCGTCGATCGCTTCCCAGTGGGAATCATCGAAATCCGCCACACCGGCGTGCGGAGTGTAGTCGTAGGTCTTGATGGGTGCTCCGCTGGGTTTGAGATCCGGGCCCACGGCACGCGAATCGGCGTCCACAATCTTGACGTCGTGGTAGCGCCACTGGCCCTTCACCAGTTCCACTCCTTCGTGAGAAGCCAGGTCGATCACGGCGTCCAGGCGGCCCACAGGAGGATCTTGGATCGTCTGCGCTCCCACCCTGACCAATGCCAACGACAAAACCAACCACAGCACTGTCGAAGCACTCCAAACATGCCAAGTTTTCTTCATGTTCACGTCTCGCTTAGCGAACTTTTACAACGTAATAGAGAAATGGATTGGTGACTTCCAGGAACTGGTGCGGCACACCGTTAGGCACAACGATCACATCGCCTTTGGATATTTGTTGCGTCTGGCCGTTTCGAATGCTCGATCCCCGCAGTTCGTCGGGTGCTGTGGCAGCGGTGTCAACAGGCACGCCACCCGTGACAAAAGTCGCCGAACCTTCCAACACATAGATCACGTCCGCGTCTTTCGTGTGGATCTCCGCCTGTCCGGGTTTCTCACGGCGGCTGGCGTGAACCATGTAGTTGCGACCATCGCTGCCATCTAGCAGGACCGCGCCCTTAGAGAAGGCGTCTTCCACCTTGCTCTTTTCGAAATAGGAAACTGGGGCCGTTGAACCAACGGCTGCGCTCGCCCCCGGTGTGAATGCATTTGCTCCGGCGATGGCGAGCTTTTCATCCTGGTCAGCGCTGGCCGCGCCGCTCACGCCCACACCGCCGACAATCTGGCCGTCCACGGTGATAGGAATCCCGCCGATCAGAGGGGTGAAGTTCTCGAGCACTGTCATTACAGTGCAGCCTTTGCCGCTGGAATTGATCAGTTCTTCAAAGAAGCGCGTAGGCTGCTTGAACATAACGGCAATTCGAGCTTTGCCGATCGAGATGTTCGCACCTGCCGAGAAAGTGCCGTCCAACCGTTCCAGCGCCATCAGGTTGCCGCCGTCGTCTACTACGGCGATAACGCCGCCGGGAGCTTGTAGCTTTTGTGCCTCGGCCTTCGCCGTGGCAATGACGCGCTCGGCGCCTTGCAGCGTGAGAGTCTTCTTCTCAAATGTCTGGCCGATGGCTAAGTTCGCGAATGTGGAGAGACTCGCCAAAAGTAAAATCCAGCGAATCACGATGAGTTTGTTTCGCATTTTTTCCTGCTTTCTGCTTCTGTGATGGGGCGCTGGTCTCCTTTTCGTGGCCGGCCGGCGCCCCGCCGGTTAAGGTTTCTTCCTTACTGAACGGGGCTGGAGAAAGAAGCCTCGCCCAGATTCGTTTCTGCCCAGGCGCACCAGATGATCACCTTCGATACGTTCTTCACATAGCTGGGCAGAACGATTTCCTTCTGGTACTTGTCGCCGGGCAGCGCCTTCTTTTTTAACTTGTCGAGGTCATAGACGTTGCTGTCGGAATCGACAACCCGCCAGTGCGGATCTGGAGTATCCGGCACGACGAAGTCGTCCGACAGCGAGAGAACGCTCTTGCCGTCACGGGTGCTGTGGGTGACGTGTCCTTTGTTTGCTTTCGGGCCCTGGAACTGGCTCGAGCTGTGCATGTCTTGAGCAGAGGCCGAGATGGCGAACAGCACCGTCGTCATCAGCAGAGCTCGATAGAGAAACTGGATGGTCTTATTCATGTTCATTCCTTTGCCTAGTACTTGGAGAATTAGTCGTGAGTTTGTCTCTGGCAGCCGGCGTAAATCGTTAACGATTGGCGAACCCGCTTAACCGGCTCATGTGCCGTGCTCAGGTACTCACTCGGCCGTGTGATTCGGAAGTGTGAAGAAGGTTTCAGAGCGTCACCTTTCACTAAGGTGCATGTCAGCGCTTTCCGAGCGCTGATGTCACCTCTCCCATCGATTTGAATCTCACGCATGACAACGGATCAGGAAAGAAATCCCGGTACTCGGTTCGCGAGAGGTTAATATGGCGAAGCTGATTCAGTTTTTATGTTCCGAAGAATTTCACAACACCAAAGAGGCAGTGGCAACCCCTGGAACAACGCGGCAAGATCATCGAGTCTCACAGTCCTTCGATCAAAAAGTCTGCCTAATCAGGCATAAATGTGCTGACGATTTCATTGATTACTAGTGAGAGGCCGAACTTCACCGGAGGAGCACACTTATGAGCCATAGCCGAGCTTTATTCATCCCTGTGATCCTTGGCACGGCCAGAATGGGTCGGAGGAGCCTGCATGCAGCTCGACTGGTGACTGAGGAACTGGGCAAGTGCGCAGGCGTCGAGACCGAACTTATCGATATTGCAAGGCTTCCTCTACCCACGAATGATGCCGGCGAGGCTATTAAGCATGCCGAGTTCTCTGCCCAAATCACTAGGGCAGATGCTCTAGTCATCGTGTCTCCGGAGTACAACCACGGCTACTCTGGTCTTTTGAAACACGTCCTAGATAGTTGTCTCAAGGAATATATTCACAAGGCTGTCGGCATTGTCGGGGTATCAGCCGGACCGTTTGGCGGTACCCGAGTGATCGAAAATCTGTTGCCGGTGATGCGCGAGCTCGGGCTGGTCACGATTTTCTGGGACGTAAATTTCTCGAGTGTGCAGAGAGCATTTGCGGAGGACGGCAGGCTACTCGACGAATCCTTCACTCGGCGAGTTGATAAGTTCTCGAAGGAACTCATCTGGATGGCAAAGACGCTGCGGCACGGGCGCGAGCAGATCTCTCGGGACTGATCTCCGGGAAGGAAGATGCCTATTATGGCCAACCATAACAAAATGATGTGCCCGCGCTGCAGAGTAGAGATGAACCATCACTGCGACAAGCTGGTGTACACCACGGATTCGCAAGATTTGGGTCAGGCAGATCCGGGCCTGGGCGGAATTATCCAGGAGTTTCATACCCGCCCCAAATGCGGCAGTGGCGCCTTGCGCCAGGCTTGAGGTACGCACAGACGATTTGCCACGGGTCGACGATCTCCGATCGCCGCATGAACATATCATTTCAGCGTCGCTGGCTGTTTTTTTGCGAGTGTTTCCGTGTACCGCTTCATTATCTCTGGCGTGGCCTTCTTGTAAACGAATTGCCCCTCTCGACGTGAGTCGATTAGTTGTGGTGGGAAACCGTCCCCACTTGGGTCAGCTGTCCGATCTTCTCCTGCAGGCTCATCCGGGAAAGAAGAGCGTTAACACGCGCGTTCACCTGCTGGGGGGAGGCGGACGAGCACTGGGCGGACACGGGCGGACACACTGGAAGACGACAGCGCAAAAGTGAGCAGCAGGACGGCGATGGCCCGATGGATGTTCGACCGTGTATTCAGCATAGGGGCTCCGAAAAGGAAGCCGTTATGACAG
>QIAR01000366.1 GCA_003225595.1 Acidobacteriota bacterium
CGAGCCGCATACCGACTTCATCTTTGCCGTGACGGCAGAGGAGTTGGGCTTTGTAGGCTCCGCGGTTGTGGTGGGGTTGTTCGCGATCTTTCTTTGGCGGGGCGTTTGCTCCGCCCTGCATACCAACGACACCTTCGGACGCTTCCTTGCCAGCGGCATCACCAGCATGGTTGTACTGCAGGCCTTCATCAACATCAGCGTCGTGCTGGGCCTGATGCCCACAAAAGGAATTCCGCTGCCGTTTATCTCGTATGGCGGGTCTTCTTTGTTTGTCACCCTGGCCTGTGTCGGGGTATTGCTGAATATCACAAAACAAGCGGAATGATGAACCGAATCATTTTATAGTCACAGCATGCGCGTCATTCTGGCGGGAGGCGGTACTGGCGGACATGTCATCCCCGCGCTCGCCATTGCTCAGGAACTTAAGCGGGACTATGTCGCCGAGGTGCTGTTCATTGGCACGGCGCGCGGAATTGAAAACCGACTGGTCCCGGCAGCGGGGTTCCCGCTCCGCCTCATTGAGGTCGGAGCTCTCAAGAATGTCAGCTTGGCCACGCGTCTCAAAACAGCTTTTGACCTCCCCCGCGCCGTATGGGATTCCTGGCGCATGCTGGCGGAATTCCGTCCGCACGTAGTGATCGGAGTAGGCGGGTACGCGTCCGGGCCGGCGATGTTCGCGGCCGCCCTCAACAGTGTGCCAACATTGGCATTCGAACCCAACGTTATCCCGGGATTTGCTAATCGGCTGGTCGCGCCCATGATTTCGGCAGCGGCGGTGCACTTCCAGGAAACCTGCCGTTACTTTCCGCGATGCCGCTTGACGGGGGTGCCGGTTCGCCATGCATTCTTTGAAGTGATGCCGCGCAAGACGGCCGGCACTCGCCCGACTCTGCTGGTTTTTGGCGGAAGCCAGGGAGCGCATTCGATTAACCAGGCGCTGATCGATTCGTTACCCCTCATTCGTGAGAAGCTCGGGGATATCCACATCGTCCACCAGACCGGCGAGCGCGATTATAATGACGGCCTTGTGGCCTACCAGCGTGCCGGTGTCTCAGCCGAGGTTTACCCGTTCATTGACGATATGCCCGTGATGTTTGCCGGGGCTGATTTGCTGGTCTGTCGCTCCGGTGCGAGCACGGTCGCCGAAGTCGCGGCGGCAGGGAAGCCGGCCGTCTTCATCCCGTTCCCGCGCTCGGCGGACGATCATCAGAAACTCAATGCCCAGGCGTTGGAGCGCGCAGGAGCCGCAGTGATGTTGGAAGAATCGAATCTGACAGGCGAACGGTTGGTCGAATTGCTCAGCTCGCTGCTGCAAGATGGTAGTCGGCTGGACCGAATGGGGGCGGCGGCACGTAGACTCTCACATCCCGAGGCGGCTCGGGATATTGCAGCCATGGCGGCGCGGCTGGCGGGAGTAGGAACCTAGCCATTTATTTGCACGGATTGAATCCTTTTCCCCCCGGATTCGTGTTCATCCGCGTAAATCCGTGGCCAAGAACTTAGTTTCATGTTTGCCAAAATTCAACACATTCATTTCGTCGGCATCGGCGGCATTGGCATGAGCGGCATTGCCGAGGTGCTGCTCAATCTTGGTTACAAAATCTCAGGTTCGGACCTGAAGAGCTCTCCGGTGACGCAGCGCCTGGCTGGTCTGGGCGCGACTATCTTCGAAGGGCACAGCTCGGAAAACGTCACCGGCGCCGAAGTCGTCGTAGTCAGTTCAGCCATTACACCGGACAATCCTGAAGTCACGGAAGCCCGCAACCTGCACATCCCCGTCATACGGCGCGCCGAGATGCTAGCGGAACTGATGCGCCTTAAATACGGCGTCGCCATCGCTGGCATGCACGGCAAAACCACAACGACTTCGATGGTAGCGGCCGTACTGGCGGCAGGCGGCCTCGATCCCACCGTGGTCGTCGGTGGCCGGGTGGACGCGATGGGTTCCAACGCGCGTCTAGGCAGGTCGCAATACCTGGTGGCGGAAGCCGATGAGAGCGATCGTTCGTTCTTGAAGCTCTCCCCCATCCTGGCTGTAGTGACCAACATTGACCGCGAGCACATGGACTGCTATCGCGACATGCGGGACGTAAAGCGAACTTTTCTTGATTTTATGAGCCGCGTCCCCTTTTATGGCACGGTTGTGCTCTGTAACGATGATCCGGTGCTGCGCCGGTTGATGCCGCAGGTTCAGCGCCGAGTGATGACCTACGGGACACGGCGAGGTTCCGATTTCCACATCAAGCTTGCAGCATGCGAGCTGAATGCGAGCGAACACCACCCGCTGAGCCGTTTCCAAGTGAACTATCGCGGGAAAGGTCTGGGCGAATTCACGCTGCGCATACCGGGTACTCACAACCTGCTCAATGCCACGGCGGCGATCGCTGTGGGCATTGGCTTGGACGTGAGCCTCGAACATATCCGCACTGCGCTCGATAATTTCCGCGGTGTTGATCGGCGCTTTCAGTTGCGTGGCACCACAGCTGGAGTAAGCGTCATTGATGATTATGGCCATCACCCGACCGAGATTCGCGCCACCCTGGCCGCGGCCCGGCAGTGTGGCTATCGCAGGATTCACGTCATCTTCCAGCCACATCGTTATAGCCGTACCCAGTCACTGCTGGACGAATTCGCCAAATCCTTCCAAGATGCCGACTCAATCTTCGTGCTCGAAATCTACGGCGCTAGCGAGAAGCCCATCGAAGGCATCACCGGCGAGAGCCTGGCGCGACGAATTCAAGAGCTGGGCGGGCAAGAGGCTCGCTATGTGCGATCTTTCGCCGAAGCCGCCGAAGCGGTATCGACACTCGCCGACGAGGGAGACATGATCCTGACCCTGGGGGCGGGCAGTGTGTTCCAACTTGGCCCCATGATCCTGGAAAAACTCCAAGCCGGGCAGCCGGCCACCCCTTAGCGGTGAAATTTGGCTCCTCTGTTTGTCGTTATCTAATGGGAACATTGCCTCCCCGTCCGCCGTATCTAATCCTGATAACAAAATCCCCCTCCCTCCGTCTAAATTGGAGTGGCAAGGTGAGGAGCAGCATATGGCATCCGGGAAAGCGTGGTACTGGCTGGCGGTTGGGGTTCTGGCACTGGGTCTTAACAGTGAATATCAGAGTGGTCGACTGCATTGGGCACGGCAGGCCACAGATCAATCGCTTGCCCTGATAGAGCGGGCAACCGACCAGACCATGCATTATGTGACGCTAGCTGAGCTGATGCTTGGGGATAACCAGGCCGAATTCAGGCCCGCCCACGTTGCGGTGGCGCGGCTGCGAGCCAAGGTAGCTTGCGTGCGGATGGCCGTGGCTCAGAAAGAAGCCCAGAAAGAAATTGAGAAGGTACGCCCGGACTTGATGAAGGCCCGCTTCGACCTGTCGAAGACGCGGATAATGGTCGCTGCACAGGACCACGCTGCTGCAGTGGTTTGTCGGCACGTGTCGCGGGCAAGCGTGACCGAGCCGGATCTGTCGGTGCTCGACTCTCCCGACACTGCTGAGGTCGAGTTCGACGGTACGTTTTAGCCGGCGCTCCCGCTTAGTGCGGGGCTTCTCCTCTGTTTGTTGGCCTTCTGTGCAAAACTCCTAAATTTTTCCTGTCTCAACTCGCCAAAAGAAGTTATAGTGTTCTCGCTCAGCGATTCCCTGACGACAACTGACCTGAGTTGATGGCGCGGAAAAGCAGTCCGACCATCTCGCAGGATGAGTTGTATCCGCCCAGTGAGGAGTTCGCGCGCGAAGAAATTGAGGACGCGCGGCTACTTGACCTGGATGTGGAACAGGAATCGCCATTCCTTCGCGCGCAGAATCGCGTCTCCGTCCGTCGAAGTTCTCTCCCGAAAAAGGCAGCTACCCGCCTAAAGTGGGCTGCCCTCGCGCTAATGATCGTTTTCGTAATCGGCGTCGCCGCCGTTACCGTCTATCGCTACGGCGAGCATTCGTGGCGCTTCCGCATTGAATCGAGCAATGACATCGAGATCATTGGAATTCACAACGTCACCCACTCCCAGGTCATGGAAGTCGTGGGGGGCGACATTGGTCGCAACATCTTCTTTATTCCGCTGGCCCAACGCAAGGCACAACTTCAACAGATCCCGTGGGTCGAGTCCGCCAGCGTAATGCGCTTCGTCCCTAACAGCCTCAAGGTGGAGATCCAGGAACGCACACCTGTGGCGTTTGCCCGTATTGGTCCGCGTATTTCGCTCACTGACGCCGGTGGCACGCTGATGGAACTGCCGCCCGCGGGCAAGAAGAAATACTCATTTCCGGTCATTCTTGGGATGAATCCGGGCGAACCGCTCTCCACCCGCGGCGCACGTATGAGGATCTACAACGAGCTTATCCGGCAACTGGATTCGGGCGGCGGGCGCTACTCGCAGGACCTTAGCGAGGTGGATCTCTCCGACCCCGAAGATGTGAAGGTCTCAGTGAGTGATCCTTCCGGGGAAGTACTGGTCCACCTGGGCTCAACGAACTTTCTTGATCGCTACAAGATCTATGTGGGCCATGTGCGGGAGTGGCGGAAACAATTCGATAAGCTGGAATCCGTAGACCTGCGCTACGAACGGCAGATTATCGTGAATCCTGATCTGCGTGGCGTCGTGAAGCAGCCACCGCTTTCAGTCGCCGCGGCAAAGGCCGCAGTAGCTGCCGGGGTGAAACCGGCCGCACTGATCAGCCATGAAGTGGTGCCGAAAAAGATGTCCGTACGGTCTCCGGCGACCAAGCCTGTGACACAGCCCACGATCAAGCCAGCGGCGAAGAATAAAAGGAAGTGGGCGCGGACGAAACATTGGAAGAGGGCCGCCAGGAGGGGTAGGGGACTCGCGCCGAAAGTGGCTTCGCAGGTAGCTCCCGTAGCTTCACCCAGCGCAGCATCAGCGGGAACCGCAGCCACTACAAATCCGATTTCAAACGCGACTCCTGCGCCGGCGAAGCCCCCGAGCCATAGTTTGAGAAAGAAACCCAGTCCGGCGATTGCGAAAGATCAGGAAGATCCATAGGGCATGGCGAACCAGCAAGCAAACTTCTTGACGGCGATTGACGTGGGCA
>QIAR01000367.1:0-1648 GCA_003225595.1 Acidobacteriota bacterium
GGAAGATGAGTCTCGCGCAGAAAGCACGGTGGGCAAGGAGAACTTTAGGCACCGAAGCGCCTACGGCGAGGCCTAAGCGCACACTATCAGCCGCCGCCCGACGGAAGATCGCTGCGGCTCAGCGAGCAAGGTGGGCGAAGGTGAAAGCTAAGCAACAGAAGAAAGCGGGGTGAGTTTATTTGCTGCGGCATCGACTTCGTCTGGCCCAGTCATGATTCTCGTTCCATCCGGTACTCCAAGCCCTTGTTCCAGAGCCACTTCCTCGGGCGGTGTAGCCGGGCATCTTATCCTTATCATGGTGAGATGATGGATGTTACTTCAGACGGTCGCCGCGCGGTAAACGGCAGCCTGACTCGTGATCGAAAATTTGAGCTCGCGGCAGTGTCCGGCAGGTTGGAGATCGCCACACCTACGATCTACAAGTACATCCAGCAGGGCCCGCCGCACAGTGATTCCTGCGGCCCCTAGCGGTTTCTTAGGCGATCCCCCGTCATCCTTATCGATCCTGGATGACATATTCAAATCGAGCATCATTATTGACGATCTTTCGGGCTTTGATCCCAAGCCCTCATTGCCGGACGCGGGCTTCTCCGTCGTGAAAGAGTCTGGGATCACCATCGTTGGACCGACTTTGGGCGACGTGGAACCTGAAACTGCCTTTCACACCACGGTCGAAGAGCTGGGAAAGACTGCTGAACTCATTTCTAGATATCCCGATCGGATGATGTTGATCCGCTCGTTTCCCGACATTGCCAAGGCCAAACAGGAAAACAAGTTGGGAGTCCTTGCGAATGTACAGAACAGCGCATGCATTGGGCGCGATCTTAAGAATCTGGATCTGTTTTATAGCCTTGGGCTACGCCAGATCCAACTAACCTTTAATTGGCGGAACTGGGTAGGGGACGGTTGTACGGAGAGAACGCAAGCTGGCCTAAGCTATTTCGGTGTCGACATGGTCAAACGCATGAATGAACTGGGAATGATCGTTGACGTAGGGCACACCGGCTATCAGAGCACGCTGGACGCGGTCGAAGTGTCCGGTAAGCCGATTGTCTATTCCCACACCAACTGCAAAGCGCTATGCGATCACCCACGGAACAAGACGGACGAACAGATTAAAGCCTTGTAATAGGGCTCTCCTGCTTCAATTGGTTCGTGAGCGACAGGCCTCGTTCCACGCTGGACGATCTTCTGAACCATTTCGATCACGTAGCAAAGCTTGTCGGCACGGACTACATAGGAATCGGCTCGGACTTCAGCGTTGCCGGTTGGC
Source organism: Acidobacteriota bacterium (assembly GCA_003225595.1). Taxonomy (GTDB): domain Bacteria; phylum Acidobacteriota; class Terriglobia; order Terriglobales; family Acidobacteriaceae; genus Gp1-AA124. The sequence continues at coordinate 1,274 of QIAR01000367.1, forward strand.
CCGGACGGGAGCCCGATGCCGAGTGGGAATCCCACAGGAAAATCTACAGTGAACGTGAATGGAAAACGATCAAAGGACGCTTTCCGCCTTATATCAACGAAGTGAACAACCCTCGTCGGTACCATACCATCGCGGAAGGCTTGCAGAAACGTGGTTGGAAGCTGGAGGACATCGCAAAAATCCTGGGTCTGAATCTCGTACGTGTTTACAAGGAAGTTCTTAAGTCTTGAGCGGGAGGCCGCTCATCACAATTCGATGCTGGGCTGATCCAAAAACGCTCGACGGAGGGGGCAATGCGTACTTGGAAGATGAAGTCGTGTGTGATTTCTTTCATAATTCTCCTATGCGGAACACAAGCGTGGGGACAACTAACCG
>QIAR01000367.1:1675-6871 GCA_003225595.1 Acidobacteriota bacterium
TACAGGATGCAACCGTAACTATTACAAACTCCAGTACGGGCATTGGCTATAGCACCGTCACATCATCACAGGGCCTCTTTACCTTCCCTGTTGTTCCAGTTGGGCTTTACGAATTCGCCGCCAATGCCAAGGGATTCAAGAGGGCTAATGGCACACTTGACGTGGAACTTAATTCCACCCGTACTCTGAATATTCAGCTAGCCGTTGGAAGTGCTTCAGAAACGGTTCAAGTGACCGCTGCCGAAGCTCCGGTAGAGACGACGAGCACCCAGATTTCTGACACCTTCTCCCGTCGCCAGGTTCTGGATCTTCCCCTGGCTTCAGTAAATGTGAACAATCTGGCGCTTCTTACTCCAAACACCGTCGACATCAATACTACAGGCTTGAACCGCGCCCAGGTGCTACAGAAGGTGAGTAGCCCGGTGGGCGGAGCGGTGGCATCGGTCGGCGGCAATCGGGCGCGAACCAACAGCTTCATCCTTGATGGTGTGGACAACAATGACCCCATCGAGACAGGCCCGCAGAGTGTCGTTATCCAAGATGCAGTGCAAGAGTTCAGCGTCGTCAAGAACAATTTCAATGCTGAATTTGGTCAATTCGCCGGCGGCCAGTTCAACATCGTGACCAAGACGGGCACAAACTCGATTCACGGTTCGGCATTCTGGTATGGCCAGAATCGACACCTGAACGCCAGCGACTTCGGCGCGCAAACGCTGATCCAGCAGGGTGTCATCACAGAGAAGCCCCGTTACGATTACAACCGTCTTGGTGGCAGTGTTGGTGGGCCCATCGTAAAGCAGAAACTGTTTTATTTCGGGGCCTACGAGTTTGAGAACCTGGGTGCAGCCGGCAATACGAACACGGCGCTCTTCCCGACCGATCAAGGAATCCAAATCCTTTCCAGCATGCCCCAGGTCAGTCCCTTCATCTTGAGTTTTCTGAATCAATTCGGCGCAACCGCCACGCAAGCCTCTCCACCTTCGGACTGGCCGACGGTCTTCGGTACTCCAATCCCTGTAGGACCAGTCAGCCGCAGTTTCCCTTCTTTCGCAACGAGCCATCGCTTCCTGGCGAGCACCGACTGGATGGCTGGAGTCAGTGATCAAGTGCACTTCCGCTTTAACTATGACCGCGGCCCCAACCAACTTTTACCAGGTTTCCCACAGGCTGGGTTCAACGCCAACCTCAATGTGAGCAACTCCCTTTTCTCCATCACGCACGTCCACACATTTTCACCGAGACTGCTGAACGAAGCTCGCATCGCCTATCACCATCAATCGACCAGCAACTCCGTCGCCGATCAAGCAGTCGCGAACCTGCCGAACATCGTAGTGGCCGCAGGGCCACTCATTGGCCCTTCCGCGAGCGTACCCAGCGGCTCGTTCGACCATATTTATCAACTCAATGACAATGTGACGTGGCAGAAGGGCAAGCATATCTTCAAGTTTGGAGCTGATCTTCGAAATAACATCATCACTGACATAAGTTCTCCGGCCCCGCGCGGAGACTACGAGTACAGCAGTCTGCAAGAGTTCGTCACCGACTCTGTGCCGACCATCAATGGTCAGCGGGGAGTCGGCGCTGTACATCTCAACCTGAATAACTACTCGCTAAATTTTTACGCGCAGGATCAATTGAAGGTGACTCCCAGACTCACGCTCTACCTTGGCGTCCGCTACGAATTCAACTCGCTGTTACATGATCTGGCGGCACAGCAAGGCGAATCGATCGCCGATGTGCCGGGCGTGATCATGTTCGGCAAACCGACGGTTGAAAAAAACAACTGGGCGCCGCGCGTGGGATTTGCCTGGGACGTCTTCGGTACCGGAAAGACTGCGTTCCGAGGAGGCTACGGTATTGCGTACGCACCAATTTTTGGGGCATACATAGGAGGAGGACTCCTCCCATCTACCGTTCAGCAGGTATTCTTCACTGACTGTTTGCCAGACTGCCCAATACCAATTCCGGCCAGCAACTTTCTAGAGAATGGCGGCATTCCCAACGTATTGGCGCCATTAGATACTCCGGCCAACGCCAGGGCTGCCATTGCCACCCACGTTCCTGACATCAAGCGCCCTTACCTACAGACAGCCACCCTCGAAATGGAGCATGAGATCACCAAGGGATTCACCTTCACCGGTCGGTATCTCCACACCAAAGGCACCCATCTAAGCGTTCAGGCTCGTCTCAATGCGGCTGTCGTTCCTCCACTCAGTTCCTTTCTTCCAACCTTCTTCAACGCCTCTGAGGTGCCTGCGCAAACGGCACTGGACACGATGCCCACACTGCCGGAGTTCCTTGCTCAGGTGGCGCCTCCGTTCGCCCAGTTCGGATTTACTGGCCTCTTGACTACACACCTGCCTATCGGCAATTCGACCTATAATGGTGGTTCTTTTGAACTTGCCCGCAAGTTTTCCAGCGGCTTCGAGATGGATGCCAATTACACCTGGAGCAAGTTCATCGATCAAGGTACCAACGAATTCTTCAACAGTTTCATCAATCCCCGCCGGCCTCAGGATTGGCGCAATCTGGCTAACGAAAGAGGACTTTCCGTGCTGGATGTGCCGCATCGCTTCGTGCTGCACGCCGTGTGGGATACGCCATGGTTTCGGAATGGATCTGGGCTGTCGCGCAGTCTGTTGGGAAACTGGACCCTCGCCGGCAGTTACGCAGTTTCTTCGGGTCAACCATTTACTGCGCTGAGCGTAGCCGATTCCGAAGGGAACGGCGACCGGCAAGTTCAACGCACCATCATCAATCCAGGCGTCAACAGCAATACCGGGACCGATGTAACACCGGTGACAAATTCAGGCGGGGATGTTGTGGCGTACCTTGCGGCGAACCCGAATGCTCGCTTCGTGAGAGCTCAGACGGGATCCTTCCCCAACGCGCCTCGTAACAGCTTGCGTGCTCCGGGCATCAACAACGTCGATTTCATGGTCGCTAAGAACATGCCATTTGGTGAACAAAAGAGTTTTCAAGTTGGAGCTCAATTCTTCAACCTTTTCAACCATCCCCAGTTCACGGCGGCCAATTTATTGGCCGTGGATCCGGGACTCGGGCTCAATTACGCCTTCGTCGTCAGCCCCAGCTTTAACGACATGAAGGGATCCGGAGGCACTGGTGGCGCCCGGCTAATTCAGTTTACTGCCAAGTTTTCCTTCTAGCCGAGAGTGCTGCTGAAGCATTGAAGTTATGTAAACACGAACGGCTTTGCCTGAGGTGCGGTTCATGCGAGCTTGGTTTGGCTTTGGTGTTGGTGTTTGTTACTTGATTGTCTGCCTAACCACCGTGCCCTGTCTTACCTTCGGACAGGGTCAGACAAGTCAAAAATCGGCAGAACGGAAAATGATCAGAAATGTGGGCACATCTCCCGCCTTGGCCTCAGAGATCCTGATAAATGAGAGAGCAGTGTGGGAGGCCGCCAAGCTGAGAGACATGCGCCGCTTCGCGGAACTTGTCGCCGACGATGCACGAATGGTGTTCACATCCGGCGTCATGACGAAGCAACAATACATGCAGACAGTCGGGAAGCGCACCATCAATGATTATTCGCTGGAGAACTTTCAGGTATTCATGCCTGCGGAGGGAACCGTAATTACGCTGTATCAAGCGACCGTGTCAGGCGCCTCGAACGGAAAGGTGTTTCCGGCCACCACACTGCGTGAAAGCTCAGTGTGGATCAAGCGGGCGGGTAAGTGGGTTGCGGTCTGGAACCAAGAAACGCCCATTTATTAACTATAAACGACCGGATTTTACGAAGGGTTTTTGCCACGGTCTTGACGAACCTCAACCGCACAAAAAAGGTGGTAGGGTAAGCCGTCACTCGGCCACGGTGAAGAACTTGGAGTTTCGAGCCGCACCCGTGAGCCGCAGCCGCGCGGAAGCTCCGAAGAAGCACACGCGACGGAGTAGACCCCCACTTCTCCAACACTGGCAATAGCACCGGCTGCTTATAACATGCGCCAGTAACGGGCAGGTGCTCGAGTCGAATTTGGCAATGTCCTTTCGTTACGTCGGAGTACCACAAAGCCCATCTTAGAATCGACCTGTCGATTCGCGGGTGGAGGCAATAAGAAATGTATACGGATATAGAAAGAAGACGGCCGTCCTTAGCCACCGACATCCAACGTTGGATTAGTCCATTGGCGACGAAGATGCAACGCCGGATTGCCTCCTTGGCTAAGAAACCCAAGAAAGCTATGGTTCTTGATCTGTCGGCCAACTGGATTCACGACACGATTCTAGCGGTCGCGGTACTTGCGGGAGCCGTAGCCTTTGGGTTCTGGTGGGACAGCATCAGTGCCGGACTGTTCGCCTGCTTTGCCTTGTTTTTCCTGGCGGGGATCTACAGAGCCCTGCGTCACATGGTTGCGAACCTTCGATGGGAACCTGACCGCATGGTAGCGGCGAACTCGAATGGGAATACTTCTGGTATTGCCGAGCGAAGCGAAGGGAATTTCGAGGTTAGCGCCAGGGCTATCGAGCATTTGCTGCCCTGGGTGAAAGACGAGGCTTCATTGACGGAGGAAAGTGCCAAGGCGTATTGCTCAGTTCTCCTGGAAACGCTGGCAGCCCTTCATCCCAAGTTTTCAGGGTGATTGCTAGGATGAGTGACTCGGAACCGAATCTGCTTCGGATGGTCATCTGGTGACGTTCGGCCAAAGTACCGGTCGGCACGCTCCTAACGATTTTCAGAGTTGCTCATCTTAAGAGTTGGTGCCGCCGTCGGTCACTTCCTATTAGTCACATTTCCACGAAAATGGTCGTACATGATGGTCTTGGGAAGACCAGATGCGCCGCGTTCAATGTTGATTTCTTCCCAATAGGATCGATCCATAAAATGGTCCCCGCCAAGTGGTATCAGCGCCGAGATGTCGCCCGACGGCCAGCGCAGCGACAGCTCCGAGCCGTTCGCGATCAAAGCCACTTCTGCGTTTGGCTGGTAAAAGTCCGGGCCGAACTGAAACGTACCTGTGCTCGTCTTGATCTGCTCTGCACTGGGCGCTGTAACGCTCGGCTGAAAAAGTTCATACGGCAGCCCGAGCGAGATGGCGGCAATGTCATAACCGATGGCCGTGGTTGCCGACGAGTAGATATTGCTGAACACGACAACAGTCATCTGCGCACGCGGTATGTAGAGCACGAACGATGCAAACCCGGGCGCTCTTCCATTCATGTAATAAATCGTTTCGT